>NZ_JBEAJA010000051.1:0-67485 GCF_040064755.1 Klebsiella sp. GB_Kp056
CCCCCCCCCCCCCGCTCCTTCCGCGACGGGCTCTGTGCTACTATGTGCAGATCACCCCACTCTTTGCAGTTCAGAGTTGAGATAGAGTTATGTCTTCGCGAATTTTAACCTCCCATTTTAGCGGCCTGGAAGAGTTCCTCCAGCAGCACGCGGCGCTGCTGGCGAAATCGACTGACGGCACCGTCGCCGTTTTTGCCAACAACGCCCCGGCGTTCTATGCGCTGACCCCAGCCCGGCTGGCGCAGCTGCTCGAGCTGGAAGCCAGGCTGGCGCGCCCCGGCAGCGACATCGCGCTTGACCCGCAGTTTTTCGACGAGCCCGCCGCGGCGCCGGTTGCGGTGCCGATGGGCAAATTTGCCATGTATGCGGCCTGGCAGCCGGACGCCGACTTTCAGCGTCTGGCCGCGCTGTGGGGCATCGCGCTGAGCCAGCCGGTCACCCCGGAAGAGCTGGCCGCTTTCGTCGCTTACTGGCAGGCGGAAGGTAAAGTGTTTCACCACGTGCAGTGGCAGCAGAAACTGGCTCGCAGCGTGCAAATCAGCCGCGCCAGCAACGGCGGGCAGCCGAAGCGCGATGTGAACAGCGTTAGCGAACCCGACAGTCATATTCCGCGAGGTTTCCGAGGATGAGCATGAAAAACGTTGGCGATCTGATGAAGCGCCTGCAGAAAATGATGCCGGCTCATATCGAACCGGCGTTTAAAACCGGCGAAGAGCTGCTGGCCTGGCAAAAAGAGCAAGGCAAGCTGCGTTCCGAAGCGCTGGAGCGGGAGAACCGCGCGATGAAAATGCAGCGCACCTTTAACCGCTCGGGGATCCGCCCCCTTCATCAGAACTGCTCCTTTGATAACTATCGCGTCGAGTGCGAGGGGCAGATGAACGCCCTCGCCCGCGCGCGTCAGTACGTGGAGGAGTTCGATGGCAATATCGCCAGCTTTATCTTCTCCGGCAAACCGGGCACCGGCAAAAACCACCTCGCGGCGGCTATCTGCAACGAACTGCTGCTGCGCGGGAAGTCGGTCTTAATCATCACCGTGGCCGATATTATGTCGGCGATGAAAGATACCTTCGGCAACCGGGAGACGAGCGAAGAGCAGTTACTGAGCGACCTCAGCAAGGTCGATCTTCTGGTCATTGATGAAATTGGTATGCAGACAGAGTCTCGCTATGAAAAGGTCATTATCAATCAGATCGTTGACCGCCGATCTTCATCCAAACGGCCCACCGGTATGCTGACCAACAGTAATATGGAAGAGATGAATAAGCTGCTCGGCGAACGGGTGATGGACCGTATGCGCCTGGGCAACAGCCTGTGGGTTATCTTCAACTGGGAAAGTTACCGGCACCGCGTCACCGGCAAGGAGTATTAAGAGATTTCCGGACGACGACGGCGTTATACTAAAGCGATTCTTCAGTCACGCTTATGAGTCCGTCTATGAAATCGTTAAAAAATGGCTTGCTTGCCGCGCTTACCCTCAGCGCATTTACCCTCTCCGGCGCCCACGCCGCCTCCTGGCAGGATTCTCTCAACAGCGCCGCCAGCCAGCTCAGCGGCAGCAGCACCCAGGCCAGCGGCGGCGGAATGTCCATCTCCTCTCTGACCAGCCTGCTCAACGGCAGCAGCCAGTCGCTGACCGCTAGCAGCATGAATAACGCCGCCGGGATCATGTCATATTGCGCCAAACAGAAGCTCGCCTCGGCGACCAGCGCTGATAACGTCAAAAACCAGGTGCTGGATAAGCTGGGGCTCAGCACGCCGGAAAAACAAAAACAGGACACCAGCTATCTTGATGGCCTGCAGGGGCTGCTCAATAGCAATAATGGCCAGCAGCTTGACCTGAATACCCTCGGCAACAGTTCGCTGGCGAAACAGGTGAAAACCAAAGCCTGCGATCTGGTCTTAAAACAGGGCGTTAACTTTCTCTCCTGACGCAGAAGGCCAATGCCGCGTTTGTCGCCTTCGCGACGGCAGCGCGGCCTGAAACGGCTTTTTTCGCCTTTTTCTCCTTGCGCTTCCCCGCCCCGCCCGTTGCGACGCCGATCAAAAAAGGCAACTTCTAAACCAATTCTGAATAACTGCACACTTTCATGACGCTAGAATTGCAGCAAGATGGCGCTGCAATTACAGTGTGGCTTGAAAAGTAATCTGTTCTGCCAGCCGATAACTGGCGTTAATGAGGATGAGCTGTGTCAGAGTTGTTATCCATCGCCTTATTTTTAGCTTCGGTGGTGCTTTATGCCTGGAAAGCGGGTCGTAACACCTGGTGGTTTGCCGCCACGCTCACGGTGTTAGGTCTGTTCGTGGTGCTGAATATCACCCTCTACGCCAGCGACTACTTTACCGGCGACGGCATCAACGACGCGGTACTCTACACTCTGACCAACAGCCTGACCGGCGCCGGGATCGGCAAATACATTCTGCCGGGCGTCGGCGTGGCCGTCGCGCTGGTTGCCGTCTTTGGCGCCCTGGGGTGGGTGCTGCGCCGCCGTCGACATCATCCTCATCACGTCGGCTACAGCCTGGCGGCGCTGCTGCTGGCGCTGGCCTCGGTCGACGCCAGCCCGGCCTTCCATCAAATCAGCGAGCTGGTGAAATCGCAGTCGCGGGAAGGAGATCCGGACTTTGCCGCGTACTACAAAGAACCGTCGAAGCGTATCGACAATCCGCAGCTGAATCTGGTCTATATCTATGGCGAAAGCCTTGAGCGCACCTATTTTGATAACGATGCTTTCCCCAACCTCACCCCTGAGCTTGGCAGAATAAAAGATGAGGGCATTGATTTCAGCAATACTATGCAGCTGCCGGGGACCGATTACACCATCGCCGGCATGGTCGCATCACAGTGTGGCATTCCGCTGTTTGCCCCGTTTGAAGGCAACGCTTCGGCCTCGGTCTCCAGCTTCTTTCCGCAGAATATCTGCCTTGGCGATATCCTGAAAAACTCCGGTTACGAAAACTATTTTGTGCAGGGAGCTAACCTGCGCTTTGCCGGCAAAGACGTGTTTCTCAAATCCCACGGCTTCGATCACCTGTTCGGGGCGGAAGAGCTCAAAACCACGGTAGCCGATCCAACCTACCGCAACGACTGGGGCTTCTATGACGACACGGTACTCGACGAGACGTGGAAAAAATTCGAAGAACTGTCGCAGTCCGGAAAACGCTTTTCACTGTTCGCCCTGACGGTGGACACTCACCATCCCGACGGCTTTATCTCGCGTACCTGCGAGCGTAAACGCTATGACGTGGACGGTAAGAAAAACCTCTCCTTCAGCGCCGTTAGCTGCAGCCAGGAACATATCGCCGCGCTGATCGAGAAGATCAAAGCCTCTCCCTATTTCAAAAACACGGTCATCGTGGTCTCTTCCGATCACCTGGCCATGAAGAACAGCGCCTGGGATTACCTCAACAAGCACGATCGCAGCAATTTGTTCTTTGTCCTGCGCGGCGATCGGCCGCAACAGGAGACCCTGGCGGTGAAACGCAACACCATGGATAACGGCGCGACGGTGCTGGATATTCTCGGTGGCGATAACTATATCGGCCTCGGGCGAAGCAGTCTCTCTGGCCAGTCGCTCTCCGGTATTTTCATGAATATGAAAGAGAAGGTCCTGGCCTGGAAACCCGACGTGATCCGCCTGTGGAACTTCCCGAAAGAGATGAAAAACTTCACCATCGACTCGCAGAAGAACATGATCGCCTTCTCCGGCAGCCATTTCCGTCTGCCGCTGCTGCTCCGGGTGTCGAACCAGCGCGTTGAACCGCTGCCGGAAAGCGAATACTCGGCGCCGCTGCGCTTCCAGCTGGCCGATTTCGCGCCGCGGGATAATTTCGTGTGGGTCGATCGCTGCTATAAAATGGGCCAGCTGTGGTCTCCTGAGCTGGCGCTCTCCACCGACTGGTGCGTCTCGCAGGGACAGCTGGGGGGTGAGCAGAAGGTCCAGCACGTTGATAAGCCACAGTGGCAAGGTAAGACCGCCTTCAGGGACACCCTTATCGATATGGAGCGCTATAAGGGCAACGTCGATACGCTGAAAGTTGTCGACAACGATATTCGCTATAAGGCCGACAGCTTCGTGTTTAACGTTGCCGGCGCGCCGGAAGAGGTGAAACAGTTTAGCGGCATTTCGCGCCCCGAGTCCTGGGGTCGGTGGTCCAATGCCCAGTTGGGCAGCGACGTGAAGATTGAATATAAAGAGCCGCTGCCGGAGAAATTTGATCTGGTGATCACCGCCAAAGCCTACGGTCCCAATGCCAATAAGCCGATCCCGGTGCGGGTTGGGCAAAGTGAGCAAGTGCTTACACTGGTCAATGATGTGACCACCACGACGCTGCATTTCGACAACCCAACGCGCAGCAATACGCTGACCATCACTCCGCCGGACCCGCAGTCCACCAACGAGGGCAATATCCTCGGCCACTCCCCGCGTCAGCTGGGGATCGGTATGGTGGAGATCAAAGTGGTGAAAAGCGAAGGTTAAAGCCACCTTGCCCGGCGGATATTGGCGCCGGGCAACGGTTTCCGTGGCAGGGTGTTAACAAAACAGCGGCTTGAGGTCGTCAGCCGACAGTCCGGTAATTTTCTGTACCGTCTCTTTGTCGAGGCCATTCTGTAACATGCTGCCGGCAATGCGCAGCGCCTCACGCCGGCTCCCTTCCTGTAAGCCCTCAAGGCGCCCTTCCAGGCGCCCCTCCTGTCGGCCCTCATGCCGACCTTCCTGCTTAAGCTTTTGCGCGATAGACATCAATGTCTCCTCATACTGTGGCAGACGGCGGGCCAGCCGGCGGAGAAACACGCCCGGCTCGGCCGTGTTACCGTACTGCAGCATATAGTGAAACAGCATTCTCAACTGCCGGGGGTTAGTGTATCCCAGCATCACCACGGCCGCCAACGACTCCGTTATGCCGCTGAGATCGCGCTGGCGAATATGCTTTTGCATCAGCTCCAGCAGGGCGACCCGCCGATGCTGCACGATTTCATCGTCCGGCATGACCGTGACGTCGATCAATGGAAACTGACTGCCGTACAGCCTCTTCGCCAGCTGCGGGTCGGCAAATTCATCCAGCCAGTTGAGGGAAAAAGGATACGGACTGGTTGCGCCATGATAAAAAAGCATCGGCACCACCAGCGGCAGCGTTTTGTGCCCGGCGTCGAGGTGTCGCTGCATCGCGGCAATCGCATAGCGCATTAGACGAAAAGCCATATGATTATCCGGCGAGCTCTGATGCTCTATCACCACGTAAATATATCCCGCCCCGCAGGTGGTTTGCACCGACCACAGCACGTCCGAATACCAGGCGCGTAGATCCTCATCGATAAAGCTCGCCGATTGCAGCCTCAGAGTAGCGAAATCGCACCGCTGGCGGATCGCTTCGGGAAGATAGAGCATGAGAAAATCATTCGCCGTCTCCGGGTGGCGAATAAATCGTTTAAACACCGCATCATGCGGCGTGGCGGTTATTCGTTTTTTCATGGCCATCCGCTTGCCTGAAAGAGAAGGAAAGCCGGACTCTACCACCGGTTTTTAACCGGTTGGTTTTAACGATGATTTTCTGGGAAGCGCCTCGGAGAATAGCGGAGCGGCCAGTCTGACTGGCCGCCATAGGCAAGATTTAGTAATCAAACTGCCGGTAATAACGGCGGATATTCAAGTCGTGGCCGGTATGGTGCTCAAAGTGGGCCGCCAGCCGGTCCACCAGCAGAGTGGACACCACGCACGGCGCCATAATCCAGCGGAACGCATCATCAATGCCGTTCAGCGGATAGTCGCGCGGGTCGATCACCACCAGATGGTCAGTTATCTTTTCGGCAAAGCGTTCGACGCGCTCGTCCAGCGCCCGGCATTTCCCCTCGCCCTTCACCAGAAACAGCGGGACCTCTTTTTCCAGCAGCTCCAGAGTGCCGTGGAAAAATTCAGCCGAGCTTACCGACTTGGTCCGCTTCCACTGCATCTCTTCGAGAATACACATCGAGAACAGGTAGACCTCACCCCACATTTCCGCGCCGCCAATCCACATCATATAGTCGCTGTCATGGTATTGCGCGGCAATGCTGTCCGCCTGGGGATCGAACTGGCGTTTGGCCTGCAGAAGATTTTCCGGCAGCAACTCGAGCTGGCTGGCAAAACGCGCATAATCCGCAAACTCGCCGTGACGATAAATGACGCGGAAGAATAACCAGTACAGCAGCATATATTCATATTCCACGCCATTTTTGTGGCACATCGGAATATGCCAGCTGGCGGCGGCAGCCAATGGCGAATCGGCATGACGGGTAATGGCTACCACGCGTATCCCCTGCGCCTTGCACCATTCGGCAATGGCCACCGACTCTTTGGTATCGCCGGATTTGGATAACGTCACCACCACTGCATCTTTATTTAATTTTTTATGCCCGCGATGAATTAATTCCGCCGCCTGCTCAAGATAAACCGGCACGCTGGTGAATTCTTTGGCAAACTCATTAATTGCCATCATCGGAGCTAAAGAACCGCCTACCGAGGCAAAAAATAACGCGCTGCAGCCGCTGTCATAAATAGCGTCGGCCACGGTTTCAGCCTGTTTACGCGCAGCGATGATCTCGCGAGCACTGGTCAGGTACTCGTCCTGATTAAAACCCAACATAGTTTTCTCCTGAATAATCAGATTTTACTTTTTAATACGCGGTCAAAATCGTCGAAAATACGTATCGCCAGATCGATGCCTTTTAGCCCGGCGGTATGCCAGGCGAGCATCTGCACTGGGACAATCAGCAGCAGCGGCGCCAGGTGATGCTCGCACGGGCAGTTAAGCGCCAGCGTTTGTTCATCCTCTTCGTCCCCCAGCGTCAGGGTAAAGGCGCGGGCAATGGACGGCGCCATATAGTCGCGCAGCGCCCGGGTTCGCGCGTCCGGCGAGTCTTCCATAAACAGCATCACATGGCGGGCATTGGCTTCCAGATAGGGGCCGTGCATATAGGCTTCCAGCTCAAAGCCGCTGGAAGGTACCCGCACCGTCTCGGTAAATTTGGTTTCGAACTCTTTCGCCACGCCAACCAGCGCGCCATAGCCGGTGGCGACAAAGCGCTCGCCGCTCCGCAGCGTTTCGCTATGCCGGTCGATAAAGCGCGAAGTGCGGGCGATGACCTCCGGGATCGCCGCCGCCAGTCGCTGGAATTCGGCAAGATAGTGCTGCTCCTCGGCTTCACTGGCCTTCCCCTGGCTGCGAGCAATCATCAGCGCTATCAGCAGCAGATTGAGCACTGTCGCGCTAAAGCCGCGGGTGACAAACCCTACGCTCTCGATCCCGGTATTGATATCCAGAACGCCATCGCAGGCCCGCCCGGTCGGGCTTTGCGGGTCGGAGGTCAGGGCAAATACCGGCAGTCCTGAGGCCTGTACCTTACGCATCGCCTCCAGCGTCGACGCGCTTTTTCCGCTCTGTGAAATCGCCACCACCAGATCGGTATGCGGGTCTATAGTTTCGTAATGGGTAAAGTTGTACGGCTCTTTTATGTCCACCAGCACGCCAAAGCGTTGTTCAAAGAAATAGCGCGCGCAAAGCGCGGCATTCAGCGACGATCCGGTCGCCAGCAGCAAAATACGCCGCACCGGCTGCTGGCGGGCGAAGGTCTCAATCGCCGCCAGCTTGTGCCGGTAGTCGCGCAGGATCTGCGCCAGACAGGCCGGCTCTTCGCTGATATAGGTCATCATTGTTGGTCGCATAGCTCACTCCCGTTAAAACAATCCGATCCACGAACCCAGAATGCCCACCAGCGCCATTCCGCCGATAATAGAGAGCGGTTTAACCTTCCGCCCCAGCAGCCAGTAGACGATGCCGAAACTCACCAGCGGCAGCATGCAGGGCAGAATGTCGTTGATGATGTCCTGCACCTGAGTTTTGGCCTCCCCGGCCCCGAAGGAGACAGGGATGGTGATATCGATCATTGAGGCGGTCATCGCCCCGACCACCATCAGGCCGATAATCGACGCCCCGTAGGTCAGGCTCTCCATCATTCCGCTCTTCTGGATCCGCTGCAGCACCCCGGTGCCCAGCACGTAGCCCCAGCGGGTAAAGCACCAGCGCACCAGAATGTGCGGCACGTTAAACACCAGCAGAAACAGGATCGGCCCGAGAATATTGCCCTTTAGCGCCAGGCTGGTGCCGATGCCGGTGGCGATCAGGCGCAGCGTTCCCCAGAAGAAGGAGTCTCCCAGCCCGGCCAGCGGACCCATCAGCGAGGCTTTGACGTTATCAATCGCGTTGGCATCCATATTTTTCTGCTGGCTGTTTTTCTCCTCCATCGCCGTCGTGATCCCCAACAGCAGGGTGACGATATGCGGCGTGGTATTGAAGAACACCAGATGGCGTTTCAGTGCCCCGGCCAGCTCCTCTTTGCGCGGATAGAGCTTCTTCAGCACCGGGATCAGCGCGTAAACAAAGGCGAGATTCATCTGTCGCTCATAGTTCCACGAGAACTCCATCTGGAAGGAGCGCCAGAACACCCGGCGTAAATCTCGCGGCGTAATTCGCGCTTCTTCCTGCTCCTGCGGCTGCAGGGTCTCTTCAGAAATCATCTTCGTCGTCATCGCTGACTCCTTGTTCTGTCGTGGTACGAGGTGCGCTCAATGCGGTGACGTTAACCATCACCACCGCCACGATGGCGCCGAGAATGGCGATACCAGTCACCGGGATTTTCAAATAGGCCATCAGTACAAAGCCGAGGAAAAAGTACGGCGCCACCTTCTTGTTAATCAGCAACCTGGCGAGCATCGCGAAGCCGAGAGCCGGAATGATCCCGGTGGCCACGCTGAGTCCGTGTTTAATAAATTCCGGGATCGTATCGAGCAGGGATTTCACCGCGTTGCTGCCCACCAGGAATGAGACGGTCACCACCGTGGCAAGCATCAGCGACAGGCCGAATCCGGCAATCAGATGCATCCGCTCAATGCCGCGCGTATCCGCCCGTTCCGCATAGCCGTCCGCTTTCTGGCTGAGCAGCGGAATAAACATCCCCAGATAAACGTTTTTCAGGATCAGGGTCAGGGTGGCGATAGGCAGGCCGAGCAACAGCGCCGTTTCCGTGCCCGCGCCGGAGGTGATGGCGAACGCCACGCCGAGAATACCGCCGGTCACCACGTCGGGCGGGATCGAGGCGCCAACGGAGAACGAACCGATAAACGCCAGCTCCAGCGTCGCGCCCATAATGACGCCGGTCTGCACATCCCCCAGCACCAGACCGGTCAGTAGCCCGGTGACGATAGGCCGGGAAATCAGCGACGTTCCTAAGGCATATTCCGATTGCGCGATAAACGCCACCAGACCCAGTAAGAGAGCCTCTACCATAATCTGTCCTCCGGAATCACACGCATTCCGTAAAAAGCTGTTTGCGATCGTTCGGGACCTGGCGAATCTCCACCTCGACGCCTTTGCCCACCAGTTGTTGCAACTGCTCTATTTCCCCCGGTAATAAATTAATCGCCTTAGAGATATTTTTACTGCCCTCTTTGGCTTTAATTCCGCCGAGATTAATACTTTTTATGTCCCCAACGGCGCTGGCAATACGCCAGGCGTCATTGACCGACTCCACAACAATAAATAAATTATATTTATCGGTAACCCCGCTTTTTATCGCCTCAATAGAATCATTTATATTTTTAATCACCAGCTTCACCGAGGGTGGTTTAGCTAGCTTAATGGTGGTTTTCCGCAGTTCATCCTCAGGGACACTGTCGTTGGCGATTAAAATACAATCGGCGCCGACATATTGGGTCCAGGAAAAGGCTACCTGGCCGTGAAGTAATCGATGGTCAACCCTTAATAACGTAATCATCATGCATCCTCATTTCAGAAGTCTTTATCCATAGTCATCGCCCCGGCAATAGTCTGATTGCAGTACTGAATGCTCTCTTTGGCGTTGATTAATGCTTCAGAAATTAATTTTTCGGTATTCTCTTCCGCTGCAGAAATAAGCAGATCAATAATTAATGGTAGATTTAACCCGGACAATAAATGGAAGTGCGGGCGCGATAAAAAACGCACAAACTCATTATTCACGCTACCGGCGAAAATATCCGTAATCACTATCAGCTCATCCTGCGCCGGGAAACGCGCCAGCAGCGCCTCCACCTGCTGCGTCAGATCGACCTCCTCTTCCACATAGGCGCACAGAGTATGAATATCCGGCTGTTTACCGAGGATCAGCTCCACAGAGTTCAACAAACCGTTAGCAAAGGTGCCGTGGCTGGCAAAAATATAGTGTCGTTTCATCCTTACCTCGAAAGCGCATTCCACTGCTTTCTTAATTGCAACCGACGTGCCAGAAACAGTGGCGCGTCGGCTAACGTAAGGACAAAAGGGAGAGAAGCGTTAAAACTCTTGATCTTCCTGAATAAATTCCGTTTCCCGCGTCAGAATATCGTGAATGTAGTACAGTTCTACGGCGGGGATTTTGACACTATATCCGCTCTCTATGACACTAAAGGCCTCGCGCAGCGTCGCCAGCTCGCGCTCCGGACACTGCCTTCCCGCATAATGGGTTGGGGAAGCGTGGCGAATTAACCGCTCTATCAGACAGCTGATATGCACATACAGCGCCACCTTACGTTCGTTGGGCACCTCGTACCCGGCCAAATGCTCATAGCGCAGCAAAAACTGCTCAACCTGGTTGATCACCTTCGCGGTATCGAGGATCGTCACCGACTCGATCACCCGCCGCAGCGAGAAGTTTTTCAGGATCAGGTTATTGATCTCGCTGACCTGCTCCGCTGTCGCCAGTTCGCCGAAGATACGCATTAGCGGGCGACTTCCCTCCCCCGAGATCAGCGAATCCAGCGAGATCCATGGGAGATCGGCAAGATGCGGATCGAGGGTGCCGACGATCGCCAGCACGTCGTAGCGGCTGAGCATCGGCTCCCGCCGCGCGGGGTCGGCCAGGGTCTCCACATCGCAGGCCACAATATCAACGCCGAGCGCTTCAGGGATGCTGGCTTTTAACAGTGCCGACAGGTTCGCCGCAGCGCCCAGACCGGTGGCGCAGGTGGTCAAAATCGCCCGCGGTTTATCGGTCTGCGGGTAATAGAGCTGGTGCTCAACCGCCAGATCGTCGCCGATCTCGCGGACGATATCTTCCAGCATATCGCCGTGCAAAATCCGCTCCCCGACGTACATCGCCATGCCGGTGGAGACATTGTTAATAATCGCCACCGGCGTATTCAGGCGACGATTAAAATGGCTGTGAATAGCGTTCAGCGATCCCATATCGACCAGAATGATCAGCCCTGACGCCAGCGCGTGGCGCTCAATATACGCCATCACCTGATTAGCGATAGCCTCCGGCGTCACGTCGAGCGGCATGTCGAATGACTCAAACAGCGGGCTTTTCAGCAAGCGGTTCGCCACGCTGGCGATGCTGCTGGCGGTGGCGTAACCGTGAGCGAGAATAATCGCGCGGGTCACTTGCTGCTGGCTGATAGCGCCGTTTTTCTGGAACCACAGCACCAGCAACAGCAGGTCAATACGCCGGGGCTCAATATCCAGCTTCAGCGCCAGCGCGTCGAGGATCGCTTCACAAAAGCGATACAGCAGCGGGAATTTGTTTGCCAGAAAATCCGCCAGCAGACGGATTTTCTCATTGCTCATCGTGGACGCCGCCTGACGGGAGCGATGGATCAGGTAGTGGCTCAGGGCGTAGAGACAGTTGCCGTTAAACTGGATATTGAAGCGTTTTTCCAGGCGATAATACTCCTCCCGCACCTGATGGGCGATCAGCAGCAACATCTGCGAGCTACTGGCATCCTGGTTATCAAAGATCAGCCGATCGAAGAGGGTTTCAATCTCCTCCCCCATGCTTCTTTGCGCCTCTTCCCAGACCGTTTTTTTATTTAGCACTGCTTCATACAGCGCCAGAATCCGACACTGAACGTCATGGATCAGCCCCTGAACCGGATCGCGCGCCCGCAGCAGCCAGACCAGACTGGTCTGCGGCTCGATAAGCAGCGGCTCCTTCTGGCCCATGGCTTCACTGAGCGCCGGCGTCGCCGCCATGATATTTTCCGGCAGATCGTGCAGCGTCACGGTCAGCATCTCGCTGCCCGGAGACCTGGCCCAGGCCGATGCAACGGCGTACTTCACCACATTCTTCAGCTCGCCGACGTTGCCTCGATAAACGTACTGCGTCAGAACCTGCAAAAGCCGCGGCGTGAGCTGCAGCCTGGCGGCAAGCGTCCGCGCCTCCTGCCAGAAAAACTGCAGCGTTAGCGCCTCCTTCTCCTCGCGGCTGCGGTGTTGAAGATCGGGCAAGCTGACCAGGATCGGAATACGACGAAGAAAGGTGGTCAGAAACGTGCTGTGAATATCTTCGGTGGTGGCAAACACCAGCCGCAGGGAAATCGGCAGGCCATGGGCGGTCTCTCCCACCCGGTAGATCTCCTTGCGGTCCAGCCAGGTGAAGAGCTTCTCCTGCCCCTGAGCATCCAGTCGATGGACCTCGTCGAGAAACAGCATCCCGCCGTTTGCCGCCTCGAACGCCCCGGCTTTATCGCTCTGCGCGCCGGTAAACGCGCCTTTGACATAGCCAAACAGGTTGGCGGCCAGCAGCTCCGGGTTACTGGCATATTGCGCGCAGTTGAAGCTGACAAAGGGCGCATCGGGCGCCAGCAGGCCCTGGGCGATCGCGAACTCGTGCATCAGCTCCGCCATATAGCTTTTGCCGGTTCCGCTGTCGCCGACGATCAGTAGCGGCAGGCCGCCGTTGGGATAAAACAGCGCGGTTTTCATCTGCTCGATCGGTTTACGCAGGCTGCCGTCATGCCCGGTCAGCAACGAAAAATGGTCCGCCTGTTCCGGCTGGCGGTCACTCTCCGCGAGCAGCTCCGCCATGCTGGCGTACTCGCTGCGGGAAAGGGGGAAGAACTGCTGGCAGAAGGCTTTTTTATGCAGAAAATAGACCGGCCGGGTGTTGATCTTCACCAGCACGTCCTGGGCGACCAGCTGATTGAGATAGTGGCTGGCGGTATTTCTTTGCATCGCGAAACGCTGAGCCAGCCAGCTGGCGGTAAAAACGTCGCTCAGGTTATCCGGATCGAAAAAATCGGTCTGATTTTGCAAAAAAGCCAACAGTTCCGTTTTACGCATTACATCCCCCTCGTCGCCATTACGAAGAGATATGATGCGGCAAAAGAGAGGCTTATCGACGCCCCGTGCTGTTTTTTGCGGCCCAGCGCACACTCCCGCCTAAGCGGACTTCGCTGCCGCACACTCCATCGTCATTTCATACTGCTGCAGCGATAGCGGCGCATACCCCGCCGCGGCAAACAGCGGCGTAAAGGTTTCCGGGACCGTCACCGACGTGCCGATCCCCGGGAACTGCTGCGCCAGCGCCATCAGCAGCGCTTGCGCCAGCCCCTGGCGACGGGCGGCGGGTTCCACCCATAAAAACTGCAGTACAGGCCGTGAGCCCGAGGTGCTCATTACCGCGAAGGCGCGCTGTTCCAGGGTCACGACGCGGCATGGCAGGGTGGCGAAGGTAAGCGGATCCATCAGCCAGGGGAGCTGACTGTTACTCTCCTCAACGGCGCGTCGAAGCAGTGCCAGGATCGGATAAGGCTGTAACACGCCAGGCGCCGCAGCCAGAGGCTCTGCGCTCAGGTAGCCGCAAAGCCCATAGCGCCGCGTAAAGCCTAACGACTGATACAGCGCGACGGCCGCGTGGTTATCGCGGATCACCTCCAGGGAAACCGTTTCGATCTCCTGCTGCTGCAGAAACGTCAGCAGCTCCTGCATCAATTTCCGCCCAAGACCTTTGCCGCGCCAGGCCGGGCGCAGGGCAAAGGCCGCCAGGCGAGCCATATTCCCCCGACGCGCGACGATCGCGATCGCCGCCGGTTCATCTCCGGCCAGCCAGACGCGGGAATCGATCAGGCTCATCCCCTCGGCGCTAAAGCGCTGAACAAATCCCTCCACCGACTGGGTCACCGGTACCAGATAGGCTTCAAAACAGGCGTTAAGAATATCCGTTAACTGCACGCTGCTGAACTGCGTGGCGGGAACGGCGGTCAGCTCCATATTTTTCTCCCGAAGGCTGCTATGCTCAGGTGATGAAAACTAACACTATAACTGCCGGCGCCGGATTACGCCTGACCGAGGAGAGTGATATCGCCCTTCTGCCGGCCATTGAACGTTCCGCCGCTCAGGCATTTCGTCAGATCCCCGCTCTCGCCTGGCTGGCGGACAGCGAGGTGATTAGCGTTGCGCGCCATCATGATTATCTGGAAACGGAACATAGTCTGCTGGCGGTAGCCGCCGGGCAGCCGGTTGGTTTTATTCTTACCGAACCGCTCGACGATGCCTTATTTATCGCCGAAATCGCCGTCCACCAGGCCTGGCAGCATCAGGGCATCGGGCGGATGCTGCTGGAGCAGGTTATCGAGCGCGCCCGGCAAATGGCTTACCCGGCGGTGACCCTCACCACCTTCCGCGAAGTGCCGTGGAATGCGCCGTTTTATACCCGCCTGGGATTCGCCATACTCGATGAGCTGACCCTGCCCGCCGGGCTGGCGGCGAAAAGAGAACAGGAGACCCGGCACGGCCTGCCGCCGGAGACGCGCTGCGCCATGCGCCTGGCGTTGTAGACGCCAGCGCTGAATTTAGCGGCGATATATGGTACAAAGTACCAATCAAAACTTACCTGTTGCTACCCGTATGTCCTGGTCAATCGATATTATTTCCTGTATTACCGATCGCTTTGTGGAGCTCACGGCGACCGAAAAACGCATCGCGCAGTTTATTCTCGATGATGTCGCGGCGGCGGCGGAGCTACCCATCGCCGAGATAGCGCGTCTGACTCAGACCAGCCAGGCGTCGGTCACCCGTTTTGCCCGGGCGCTCGGCTGTAAAGACGTCCGTGAGCTGAAGATGAAGCTTGCGCAATCCCTTGCGGTCGGCCAGCGGTTTATCCTCGATGTTCCGGACCTCGAAGGCGTACAGGGGATCTATGAGTCAATCATCAGCGTGCTGGAGACCAATCGCCGGGCGCTGGATATCGAGGCATTGAAGCGTGCGGTGAGCTGGTTGAGTGCAGCGCGGCAGATCCTCGCCCTTGGAATGGGCGGCGGGTCAACCATCTGCGCTCAGGAGATTCAATATCGCCTGTTTCGTCTTGGTCTTCCGGTCGTCAGTCAGAGCGACGGTCTGCTGGTACGCATGATGAGCTCGGCGGTGACGCCGCAGGATGTGGTGATTGTGCTGTCTCTGGGCGGCTATACCCCGGAGATCATCGAGAGCGCGGCGATTGCCAGCCAGTACGGCGCGAAGGTCATTGCGATTACCCCCGCCGGGACGCCGCTGGCTGAGCAGGCGGATCTGGTGCTGCCGCTGCTGGTGCGGGAAAACGACTATATCTTCAAGCCCAGCACTTCGCGTTATGCGATGCTGGCGATGGTCGATGTGCTGGCCACCGAACTGGCGATGGCCAACAAAACTCAGGCAAAAGGCAAATTACGTCGTATTAAGCTGGCCCTCGACAGCCACCGCGGCGGCGTCGATCGCCAGCCTCTTGGCGACTAGCCACCGGCAGCGGCGATAAACCTCTCCGCCTGCAGGCGGGTACGTTCCACGGCCTGTCCGGCGCGATAAAGATCGCTGCCCAGACCGGCTCCGGCGCACCCAGCCCGCATCCAGGTTGCCAGATTTTCCGGCGTCACGCCGCCCACCGCCAGCACCGGCACCTCCGACGGCAGCACCGCTTTCAGCGCCCGAATATAGTCCGGACCGAAAGCAGAAGACGGAAATATCTTCAGCCACTGCGCCCCGGCATCCAGCGCGTTAAACGCCTCAGTCGCGGTGGCGCATCCGGCACAAACCTGCATTCCGTGCGCCACTGCCTGACGGATCACCGCAGGCTGGGTATTCGGCGTCACAATAAGCTTCGCCCCGGCCTCAGCGAGAAAATCGACCTGTTCCACGCGCAGTACCGTTCCCGCGCCTATCATCGCCTGCTCGCCAAACCGCGCAACCATCTGCGGAATACTCTGCTGCCAGTCTGGCGAATTGAGCGGGATTTCGATATAGCGAAAGCCTGCATTGATTAGCGTCTCAATATGATCTGCCGCCTCAGCGGGTTGAATACCGCGTAAAATCGCCACCAGCTTAATCTTGTTCATGCATTATCCTCGCCATGCCAGCCAGCAATGCCTCATCGCCACTGCAGCTGTTAACCGTCATTCCGCGCGCCTTCATCGCCCGACCGTAGCGGGCATTCAGCGCCGGGTCGCCAACCAGCGTGACGGCAGAAGCACGGAAACGCTGCCCCAGGGTCGCTACCTCCGCGCCAATCAGCAGCCCGGAGAGGTAATCGCTGACCGAGCTCGCCGCCAGACCGCCCAGCACCCGGGCGGCCCTGGCGACAAACAGTTCGCTAATCAGCGACGGCTGCGCCAGCCCTTTTTCCAGCCCCCGTTCAAACGCCGCCTCGTCCGGCTGCTGGGCAGGCAGCCCTTTGCCGATCAGCGATTGCGTCATCAGCAGATGATGCAGTTCGCCGGTCATCGCCGTGGCAAAATGACGCACCGCGCCGCCCGCCACCTGGACCCATTTGCAGTGGGTGCCCGGCAGCACGTAACACTCCGCCGGCGCCAGCTGGCAGGCCCCCAGCAGCTGCGTCTCTTCGCCGCGCATCACGTTGAAATCCCCATCCTGTTCAATCTTGAGGCCGGGAATAATCCACACGCCTTCAGCAACGGCGCATAGCTGCCGCCCAGGCGCGTCGATCGCCGCCGGACAGTCCAGATACGGCACCGCCTGCCAGCCCGCGTCGCTGCCGATCATCCCGGCCATCAGCACCGGCAGCGCCTGTGCGCCGCGCCAGGGGGCCAAATGCTCCGCGAATACATCGGCAGGCGATCGTCCGTTCAGGCGGGTAATACCCAGCGGCAGCTGCTTCGTTTCGACGCACTGGCCGTTGCGAATCAGCCAGCCGCGCAGCTGGGTAGAGCCCCAGTCGACGGCAATATAATCCTTCATTGTGCTTCTCCTGAGACCTGCACCGCCGTCTTCGCCGGGATCGCCTCCCCTTCCCGCTCCTGGGTAATCATTTCCAGCGCCTGCTGACGGCTGATTTTGCTGGCTGGCGTCATGACGGTGACAAAAATAGCGGAAACAAAGCTGCCAACGACCGACGGAATGCACGGATTGCCCCAGTAAGCCAGCCAGTCGGCCTTAACCAGAACCACAATAGACACCAGCATGCCGCTCAGCAGCGCGGTGAGCGCCCCCTGCCAGTTAAAGCGCAGCCAGAAGCGGCCGAGAATGGAACAGACGAAGAGCCCGGACATCAGCATGGAGATCATTTTGGTGATATAGCTGATGATATCGTTCGAGGTCAGGGCGAAGATCATCGCCAGGCCGATGACGAACGCCAGCATCCAGCGAGAGAGCGTTATCGCCTTATGCGCCGGCGGCATTTTTCCGGTAACGAGGGTATAGACATCCCGCACGGCGGCTATCGCATCGGAGCTGGCCGAAGACATGGTGGCGGAAAGTCCGGCAATCAGGACCACCAGCCCGAGGATCGCCGGTAAGAAGCTGGTGGCGAACAGGAAGGCGTAGTTACTGTTCTCAAGATTGGGGTTCATCGTCCAGGCCGCCATGCCGATGATCGCCGGCAGCACCGAGAAAAACAGATACAGCACGCCGGTATAGACAAACGAGCGCCGCACCGAAGAGACGTCTTTTCCCGAGTAAATACGCTGGCGATAGGAAGGGGTCGCCAGCACGCCGACGCCGATGACCATCGCCAGCGATAGCGCCGGAATGGCCCCCAACTTATCGACCGCAAACAGGCTCATCGCCTTGGGATCCATCGCCTGAACGATGGCATCCCAGCCCCCGACGTGAACCACCGCCAGAATCGCCATCAGGATAAAACCGAAAAACAGAATTAATGCCTGAATGGTGTCTGTCCACACCACAGCAGAATAACCGCCGATAATGACGTAAATCGCGAACGCCATGGCAATAATAATTTTTGCCACCGTCAGATTAATTCCTGTCGCCCAGGCTAAATACATACTCCCGCCAAGAATATGCGCCCCCAGCCAGCCAATTGAGGCAATAAATATCATTATCCCGACGAGGTTTTTAATTAAATGGCTGCCCCCTGTGTAATAAGAAAGCTCTTCGCTCATGGTCATAAAGCGCAGCTTGCGCACTGGCGCAAACAGCCAGGCCACCAGTAAAATACCAATGGCGCCGCCCACGCCGTAGAGCATCCCGGCCCATCCATTGCTGTAGCCGAAGCCGACAGCGCCCATGCTTGAACCGGTTCCCACCATGGTCGCCACGGTGGACCCCAGCGTCAGGAACAGCGGCAAAGAACGGCCGCCGAGTAAAAAATCCTCACCGCTTTTTTGATGACGGGACACGTACCAGCCAAGCCAAATCATGGCCAACGCGTAAATAATAAAGCCGACTAAAAAGACATGACTATTCATAATTCACATCCTGCCAGTTAATTTTGTAAAGGTAAAAGGCTACGAAGCGCTGAATTATTTCAGCGCTCAAAATGACTGTTTATATTTCTGGTTACTAACTTTTTATGCGCGAGAAGCGTTATAACAGGTCACATCCACTTCGACTTTACAATCCACCACCAGGTCCGCTACGCAGCAGATGCGGGCAGGCGGGTTGTCGCCAAAGAACTCGCGGAAGACTTTATTGAAAGACTGAAAATAGCGCGCATCGGTGAGGATCACTTTAACATGCACCACGTCGGCCAGGGTGTAGCCCGCTTCGGTCATGATATCTACGCAGTTCTGAATCGCCAGACGCGACTGGTCGACAATCCCGCCTTCCACCACTTCCCCGTCCTTCATCGGCGTCTGGCCGGAGACGTACAGCCAGCCTCCCGCTTCCACCGCCCGCGCGAACGGCAGGTGCTGCCCGCCGGTACCGGTACCGCCCTCTACGCCATAACGTTTAATACTCATTTTTCACTCCTCAGTTCATTCGGCGGCGCAGGAAACGCCCCGCGCGCCCGATAATCTTTTTGTCGCTGCCGTAGCTCATCACGCCGTTAACCATCACCGCCTCAATACCGTCCGCCGGACGTTTCGGGTCGGAGAAACTGGCGACATCGCGCACCGTCAGCGGGTCAAACAGCACCAGGTCGGCGTAGTAGCCCACTTTTACCAGCCCACGATCCGCCAGCTGGAAGCGCGCCGACGACAGCCCGGTCATTTTGTGGATCGCGGTAGTCAGCGGAAACAGGCGTTCATCGCGGCAGTAGTGGCCCAGGACCCGCGGAAACGCGCCCCACAGCCGCGGATGCGGCATCGGGTCGTTCGGCAGCCCGTCGGAGCCAATCATGGTCACCGGATAACCCAGCACCCGCCGTACGTCCTGCTCGTCCATGTTGTAATAAATAGCGCCTGCCGGCATCAGCCGCGCCGCGGCGTCGTGCAGGCTCACCTGCCATTCATCGGCGATCTGCTGCAGCGTTTTTCCGGCCTGCTCGGGCTGTGCTTCCGACCAGGTGATGACGATATCGAACTCATCGGTGACCTGCTTCATATCCAGCGTCGACGAGCTGGCGGAATAGGGGTAACAGTCGCAGGCGATCTCCTGGCGCTGGCGCATCTCATCGAAGAAAGCCAGCGTCTCCTTCGTGCGACCCCAGTTTTTCGCGCCGGCGCACTTATGGTGCGAGACCACCACCGGCACGTTGCCGTGGCGACCAATACGGAACGCCTCGTCGAGCGCCTCCAGAATCGGCTCGAACTCCGAACGCAGGTGGGTGGTGTAAATTCCCCCCTCTGCCGTCAACTCCTCAGCGAGCGCCATCACTTCTTCGGTGGTCGACTGGAAGGCGCTGGCGTAGGCAAGTCCCGTGCTCAGTCCTAAAGCGCCCTGCCGCAGCGCATCGCGCAACTGTATGCGCATGCCGGCGATTTCCGTCTCGCTCGCCGGGCGGAACAGGTCATCCATATGGTTATTACGCAGCGCGGTGTGCCCAATCAGCGTCCCGACGTTAAGCGAGGGTCGCGCGGCCTCTACCGCATGGGCATAGGCTTCGACGGTGGGATAGATAAAGTGCTGTCGTTCGCCGAGAAGATTCATCGGGTCCGGCACCTCGCCGCGCATGGTGGCGGTTGCCGCGCTGATCCCACAGTTGCCGACGATCACGGTTGTCACCCCCTGGCTGAGCTTAGGCAGATACTCCGGCATGCGGATGACGTTGATATCGTCATGGGTGTGAACATCGATAAAGCCAGGCGCCAGTACCCGCCCTTGACCATCTATCTCCTGCTCCGCCGCGACGTCAAGCGCCGGAGCGATAGCCATTATTCGGTCGCCCTTCACCGCCACATCGGCACGGTATTGCGGCCCGCCGCTCCCGTCGATCACCGTGACGTTTTTGAAAAGCCAGTCAACTTTCATAGCAATTACTCCCTTTCGACATACCGACAAGTTAACCATTTACAAGTGCAAAAAACAGTGGAAAACTACGCAAAACCCAGATCATTTTGTGATACTTTTATTCAAAAGAAACAACAATTATTAATTAAAATCATTATTATAAAATATTTATAACTGATACCCAGCAACTCACCGATTATAAACCCTGAAAGGAAAGTGTTATGAAATACCATTCAGCACCGCTCATTCCGCACAAATCCGCCCTCATGTCCGCGCCGGCTAATCTCCTGGCGGAAGAGGGCTGTCTGCCTGCCGCGCTGCTAAAAAAGTCGGCGCTGGAAAATAATATTTCATGGATGCAGCGCTACGCCGATGCCCGCGGCGTATCGCTGGCGCCGCATGGTAAAACGACAATGACGCCATGGATATTTCAGGCGCAGCAGCGAGCGGGAGCGTGGGGGATTGGCGTGGGCAGCGCCTGGCAGGCCAGCGCGGCGATGGCCAGCGGCATCCAGCGCGTCCTGATGGTCAATCAGCTGGTCGGTAAGGCCAATATGCAGGTGGTCGTGCAGCTAAAAGCCCACTACCGGGCAGTGGATTTTATCTGCTGCGTCGATAGCGAGGCCAACGTGCGCGCCCTCTCCGCGTTCTTCGCCGCCCAGGGGCAAACGCTGGATGTGCTGATTGAACTTGGCGTGCCGGGCGGGCGCTGCGGCTGTCGTAGCGTGGATGACGCGCTGGCATTGGCGCAGCGGGTCAGCGACCTGGCGGGGCTACGGCTACGCGGTCTGGAATTGTATGAAGGGGTCCTGCACGGCGACGATCCGCAACCGCAGGTGGAAGCGCTATTACAACAGGCTGCAGCGCTAGCCTGCCGCATGGAGCCGCTGGTTGACGGCGAATTTATTCTCACCGGCGCGGGCACCGTCTGGTATGACGTGGTGTGCAACATCTGGCTGGCGGCGGCAAAACCGCGCCGCTGCCGTATCGTCATTCGCCCTGGCTGTTATATCACCCACGATCGCGGGATCTACGATCTCGCCCAACAAGCGCTGATCGCCCGCGATCCGATTGCCTGCGATCTCGCCGGCGATCTCACTTCAGCGCTGGAGCTGATGGCAATGGTGCAATCGGTGCCGGAGGCAGATCGCGCGGTGGTGAATTTCGGCAAGCGCGACTGCGCCTTCGACGCCGGGCTGCCGCAGCCGATCGCCCATTATCGTCACGGCCAGCAGTTAGCGCTGCGCGCGGAGTCGATCGTCAGTATCGGCATCATGGATCAGCACTGCATGCTGCGCCTGGCGCCGGGCAGCGATGTGCAGGTCGGCGATATTCTGCTGTTCGGCACCTCGCATCCGTGTCTGACCTTTGATAAGTGGAAGACGTTGCTGCTGGTCGATGACGACTACAACGTGCTGGACGAGCTCGAGACGCTGTTTTGACAGGCATCCCGGGTGACGGCGCTCCGCGCCTTACCCGGGCTACACAACCCGCGACGTTCAGTAGCCCGGCTAAACATAGCGCAAGCCGGAGGATGTCCCGTGTGGCGGCGCTCCGCGCCTTGCCCGGGCTACACAACCCGCGACGTTCGGTAGCCCGTCTAAGCGTAGCGCAAGCCGGGGGATGCCCCGGTGGCGGCGCTTCGCGCCTTGCCCGGGCTACACAACCCGCGACGTTCGGTAGCCCGGCTAAGCGTAGCGCAAGCCGGGGGATGTCCCGGGGGACGGCGATTCGCGCCTTACCCGCCCTGGCGCAAGGCGCAAATCTCATCATGCAATGAACGGCTGATGACGACCCCCTGCTGCTCACTCTGCTGGCGACAGGCGAACCGCCGCTCTCCCGGTAACCGTGCCCCTTGCTCCTGCATCCCTCTGAACAGGGTTTCGGCGCGCGCCAGCTGCTCCTGTGCCTGCGCGCCGAGAAAACGCTGCGGATCCAGCGCCAGAATCAGTTCTCCGCCGTAGGGTAAACCGCCCGCGCCGTTATCCCACGCCAGCGATTCGGCGCTGGTCATATCGCCGATAAGCGGCCCGGCCAGCAGCTCAACCATTGCCGCCAGCGCCGAGCCCTTATGGCCGCCGAAGGTTAACATCGCGCCGTTCAGTACCTCTGTGGCATCGGTAGTCGGCTGCCCCTGGCTGTCGATTCCCCACCCTTCCGGTAGCGCTTTGCCGGCGCGCTGATGCAGCTGGATTTCGCCGCGCGCCGCGGCGCTGGTCGCCATATCAACAATAAACGGCGGCTCCTCCCGCCGCGGCCAGCCAAAGGCGATAGGGTTGGTGCCGAACAGCGGACGGGTGCCGCCCGCCGGGGCGACCCAGGCATGGCTTGGCGTACAGGCCAGCCCCACCAGCCCTGCCTCAGTCAACGGCTCAATATCGGCAAACAACGCGGAAAAATGGACGCAGCGGTTAATCGCCAGCGCCGCAATACCGCTGTGCCGCGCTTTCTCCAGCAGCAGCGGCAGCGCGCGTTCGTAGGCTAGCAGCGAAAAGGCGCCCCCGGCATCCGCCCGCACAATCGCCGGCGCCTGGTCGTGGATCTGCGGCTCGGCATCAGGCGAAACCTTACCTTTACGCAAGGTATCGACAATGCCCAACAGCCGCCACAGGCCGTGGGAAGCGCAGCCGTCGCGCTCCCCGGCAGCCACGTTACGGGCGATGGCCGCCGCGTGGTCGGCGCTGAATCCATTGGCGCTGAGCACCGCCAGCGCCAGGTCATAAGCTTCTGGTAACGATAGAGTTACCGACCCCATACTGTTCTCCTTTACTCTTCTTCGTCTCCGCTAAAATTAGCCTGCGGCAGACAGCTGCGCGCGCCCCAGTAATAAATCCCCAGCGACATCGCCGCCACCAGCACCGTATCCCAGGGGTGACCAATAACATTAAGCCCGCCGAAGCTGCCCAGCCAGGAAAAGAGGATAATCAACGCATAAAAAGCGATCAGCCACAGCGAAGACTTCACCTGCTGCGCCAGGCTCACGGTATGTTCCGGCACCTTGCCTTTGCACATCACATACACCACAAACATCACGATCTGCAGCCCCAGCAGCCACGAGAGCGTATTCCAGCCGGACCAGTAGACGATCAGCGCCGAGACCATAAACGACACCGGGCCGATGATGCCGAAGGCGCGCACGCGGAACGGCCGCGGCAGATCCGGGGCGTTGCGGCGCAGCCCGGCGGCGGTCACCGGGGCGATGGCGTAGCTCAGCACCAGGGCCGCCGACACCACGCTTATCAGCTGTTCCCAGGAGGGGAACGGCAGCGTCCAGAAAATCGACAGCCCAAAGGTCAGCCACAGCGCCGGGCGCGGAATACCGGACGCTTTATCAATATGGGTAAAGGCTTTAAAGAAAGTACCCGCCTTCGCCCAGCCGTAGATCACCCGCGGCGTCGCGTTCATATAGATATTGCCGGTGCCGCTCGGGGAGATGATCGCATCGCTTATCACCATAAAGGCCAGCCAGCCCATGCCGAGGGTAATGGCGATATCGCGATACGGCAGCGAGAACTGTTTGCTCACTTCGGCCCAACCGCCGTTCAGCATCTCGGTGGGGATACTGCCAAGGAACGCCAGCTGCAGCAGCACGTAGATAATCGTCGACAGCACCACTGATAAAATCAACGCGATAGGGATAGTCCGCTGTGGCTTTTGTACTTCGCTGGCCACCGAGATAATCGGCGTCAGTCCCAGATAGGCGAAGATAATTCCCCCGGCGCTGATCGCCGCTTCCACCCCGGACATACCAAACGGCGCAATGCCCTGAGCATGCAGGTTCTCAGGTTTAAAGAAGGCGAACAGCGTGACCACCACCAGCAGCGGCACCAGAAACTTGAGCACGCTGATGAAGTTGTTCGAGCGGGCGAAGGTCTTGACGCTGTAGTAGTTCAGCGCGAAGAAGAAACAGAGCAGCAGGAACTGCACCCCCCACCCCAGCAGCGTCGGCGAGCTGGAGCCCGGCTGGGTCAGCGCCGGAAACCAGGCCGCGGCATATTGCCGGGCGGCGACAATTTCTATCGAGATCAGGCTGGAGAAGGCGATCAGGGTGATGAACCCCAGCAGATAACCCATCAGCTCGCCGTGGGAAAAGACCGGGTAACGAATAATGCCGCCGGCGCGCGGCAGCGCCGCCCCCAGCTCGCAGTAGACAATCCCCAGCAGTAGCACCGCAAAGCCGCCGATCACCCACGACGCGATACCGGCCGGACCGGCAATGGATGCCACATGGCTGGCGGCGAATAACCATCCGGAGCCGAAGATCGCCCCCAGGCCGATAAAGGTGAGGTCGGTCAGGGTCAGCTGTTTTTTAAACTTACCCGACTCCGCAACGCGGGTTTGACTGTTATGCGTAGTGTGAATGGTCATGGTGATGCCCTTGCGTCAATGAGAGGAGGAAATCGCTTCCCGGGTCCACTGGCCGTTGACCAGGCGCAGCAGGTTTAAAGGGTTCGCATCCTGCAGCGCCGGCGGTAACAGGGCGGCCGGCGCATTCTGCAGGCAGACCGGGCGCAGAAAACGCTCAATCGCCCGGCTGCCGACCGACGTCCCGCGCGCATCGGTCGTCGCCGGCCATGGGCCGCCGTGGACCATCGCATCGCACACTTCCACGCCGGTGGGATAACCGTTAAACAGCACCCGTCCGGCCTTCTCGCACAGCAGCGGTAGCAGACTCGCCGCCAGCGGGCCGTCGTCCGCTTCCGCGTGCAGCGTCGCGGTGAGCTGTCCTTGCAGCGCTTTCACCACCGCCTGCAGTTGGGCCGCGTCGTCCACTTCCACCAGCAACGATAGCGGGCCGAAAACTTCGGTCTGGAGCAGCGTATCCTGCGCCAGCAGATCCTCGACCTGAGCCTGCCACAGCTGGGTTTGCGCCTGCCCGGCGCCGGCGGCGAGGCCGCTCGCCAGCCTCTCGATACGCGGATGCGCCGCCAGCGCCGCCACGCCCTGGCGGTAGTGCTGAAGGGTCGGCGCATTGAGCAACACCTGCGGCGCGCAGCCCGCTACCGCCGCGCACAGCGCCGACTTAAAGCGTTCCAGTCCGGCGCCGCGCAGCGCCAGAATCAGTCCCGGACGGGTACAGAACTGGCCGCCGCCGAGGGTAAATGACGCCACCAGCGCGTTCGCCAGCGCCTCGGCCCGCGTCTGCAGCGCCTGCGGCAGAATAATCAGCGGGTTAATCGCCGACATTTCAGCAAACAACGGGATTGGCTGCGGGCGCTGCTGCGCCAGCTGATATAACGCCTTACCGCCGGCCAGCGAGCCGGTAAAGCCAACGGCCTGAATCGCTGGATGGCGAACTAATTCGGCGCCGATATCCGTCCCGAAAATCATATTGAATACGCCGCCGGGTAACCCACACCGCGCGACCGCCCGGACGATCGCGTCAGCGGTCAGCTCGGCGGTGGCCATATGGCCCGCATGGGCTTTCACCACCACCGGGCAGCCAGCCGCCAGCGCCGAGGCGGTATCGCCGCCAGCGGTGGAAAAGGCCAACGGAAAGTTGCTGGCGCCAAACACCGCCACCGGCCCTAACGCCTGCTGATATTGACGCAGGTCCGGGCGCGGCAGCGGCTGACGGTCGGCTAAGGCGGTATCAATACGGGCGGCGAAGGTATCCCCGCGCAGGATCACGCCAGCAAACATCCGCAGCTGGCCGCTGGTTCGCGCCCGCTCGCCCTGCAGCCGCGCCAGCGGCAGCGCGGTCTCCTGTTCGGCGATAGCAAAAAACGCCTCCCCCAGCGCGTCCAGTTCATCGGCAATGGCGCAGAGAAAGTGCGCCCGCTGCTGCGGCGCGGTCTGTGAATAAACGGCAAACGCCTGCTGCGCCGCCTCCGCGGCCTGGGCAGCCTCCGCGCGGGAAGCCGGATAAAAGCGATGGCCGGTGGACTCGCCATCCACCGCCCGCAGGCTCAATAGCGTCGCTTCGCCGCTGGCAACGCGGCGTCCGGCGATAAACTGCCGTCCCGCCGTGGTTTGAGATGCATTCATACTGACTCCTGTGCTCAGAGGCCAACGTCCGGCAGGGCAGGACGAGTCGCCAGCGCCTGTTCCACGATCGCCACCACCTGCTGGCGCGTTTCGCCTTCCAGCGCCAGACGCGGCGGACGGGTCACAGCGCTGCCGCGTCCGAGTAGCTCTTCGCACAGTTTGATGCACTGCACCAAATCCGGACGTGCATCGAGATGCAGCAGCGGCATGAACCAGCGGTACAGCGCCATCGCTTCTTCGTAACGCTGTTGGCGGGCGAGACGGAATAACGTTTCCCCTTCGCGCGGGAAGGCGTTGGACATTCCGGAGATCCACCCTTCCGCGCCGACGGCGATGCTTTCCACCACCACGTCATCCAGCCCGGCAAACAGCACGAAGCGGTCGCCAACGGTGTTACGCAGGTCGATAAAGCGGCGGGTATCGCCGGAGGAGTCTTTAAAGCAGACGATGTTGTCGCAATCGGTCAGGGTGGCGAGAATGTCCGGCGTCACGTCGTTTTTGTAAATCGGCGGGTTGTTGTAGACCATGATCGGCAGGTCGGTGGCAGTGGCCACGCTGCGGAAGTGAGCGGCGGTTTCATGCGGTTTTGAGGAGTAGACCAGCGCCGGCATCACCATGATCCCGTCGACGCCGACGCGCTCCGCCTCTTTCGCCATCTTCTGGGCAAAGGCGGTGGTGAACTCGGCCACCCCGGCGATCACCGGAATTTTGCCGCCGGCGGCATCTTTCGCCACCTCGATAATCTGCAATTTTTCATCAGTGCTCAGGGAGGTGTTCTCCCCTACGCTGCCGCACACCACCAGCCCGGAAACGCCATCTTTGACCAGGTTTTTCATCACCGCGTGGGTGGCGTCTAAATCGAGGGAGTAATCGCTACGAAACTGCGTGCTCACCGCCGGGAATACGCCGCTCCAGTGAATCGCTTTATTGCTCATGCTCGGTTCCTTGTCGTCATTTTGTTAAGTCGATGTGAATGATTGGTGAATATTCACTGACAGATTGACGCGTCGCGGAACCGGCGGCTTGTCGGTTTTCCCTTAATCCGATGACGAAATTAGCACAGTCGACAAAAGTGTGAGCCAGCCGTTATCCCTGCAGCGTCAGGCGAAAATCGCGCGGCGTCGAACCGGTCATCGCTTTGAACTGGCGGCTGAAGGCGCTGTGATCGGTATAGCCGCACTGCAAGGCGATATCGGTAATCGGCGTGTCGCCGGCCAGCAATTCGGTGGCTTTTTCCAGACGCACTTTGTGGATCATCTGCCGCGGCGTGAGATGAAAGATCCGTTTGCAGTAGCGCTCGATCTGCGCAATCGACATCCCGCTCAAGGCGGTCAGCTCTTCCATGGCGATCGGCCGGTGATAGTGGCGGCGGATATGATCGTCGACGATCGCCAGCCGCTGCCACGCCGGATGGCGGGCGTGGGCCTCCTGCAGATCGTGAGAGATCCCGGCCATGCCGATCACCTGTCCGCGGACATCGCGCAGCGCCAGCTTCTGCGTCAGGCACCAGCCGCGTTCCCGGCCATTGTAGAGATGCATTTCCAGCTGGTCGCGCAGGGTCACGCCCTCCCGCAATACCCGAAGATCCTGTTCGGTGTAACCCTGACCCAGCGCGGAAGGAAAGACGTCGGCGGAGGTTTTCCCCAGCAGCGAGGAGACGGTTTTGAAACCGCAGCGGCGGGCCAGCGTCAGATTCGCCAGCAGATAACGCGCTTCGCTGTCTTTGATAAAAAAGACCACGTTGGGGATGGCATTGAGCAGGGGGGCGATCAGCGCCAGGGCATTGAGCAGCGCCGCCATATTCTCCGGCCGCTGGCGCGCCAGCCCTTCGCAGATCTGGCTCAGCTCATCGACCGCCAGCTCCGGTTGATTAACAGCGCGCGGCGGCGCCGCTTCAGAAACACCGATCATAGGGCTTCCTCATGGTAAGTGACCGAAGGATATTTATTCACTTCCTGTTAACACCTCAAGCGGCAACCGCCGGTTTTGCGATCCTGGATCCGCTTTACGCCTTCCCCTGGTTTATCCACTGGCGCAATCGCCACTTTCGGTTTACCACGCCATTAAAAGAATGATAAATAAGAAATAATTATGCGCCACATGAACATCGCCCCGGTGCTATTATGCCGATTTCGTCATTATCTCTGCCGAAAGCGTTCAAGCCGCCCGTCACGGGTTGCGCCAGCATGATGAAACATATTGTTAACTTCCGGAGAGCAGAATGACCGCGCCACGCCCCCCTATTACGCTGAGAGCCATTGATTCACACACCGGCGGCGAACCCACCCGCCTGATCGTTGACGGCTTCCCCGACCTCGGCGGCGGCAGCATGGCGGAGCGTCGCGACCGTTTCGCCCGTGACTTCGATCGCTGGCGTCAGGCGGTGATTCTCGAACCGCGTGGCAGCGATGTGCTGGTCGGCGCGCTGCTTTGCAAACCGGTTTCGGCGGCGGCCACCGCTGGCGTCATTTTCTTCAACAACGCCGGTTTTCTGAATATGTGCGGCCACGGCACCATCGGGCTTATCGCCTCGCTGGCGTGGCTTGGCCGTATCCAGCCAGGCGTTCATCTGATTGAAACCCCGGTCGGCGACGTAAGCGCCACGTTGCACGACGATGGCAGCGTATCGGTGCAAAACGTCCCGGCCCGCCGCTGGAAAAAGCAGGTCCGCGTGGAGACCGCGCGGGGTCCCGTCATCGGCGATATTGCCTGGGGCGGCAACTGGTTTTTCCTGATTAACGATCACCCGTTCGCCATTACCCCGGCGCACATTCCACAGCTCACCGACTACGCCTGGGCGGTGCGCGAGGGGCTGGAGGTCGCGGGGATCCGCGGCGACGACGGCGGCGTTATCGACCATATCGAGCTGTTCGCCGATGACGATGCCGCCGACAGCCGCAGCTTTGTACTCTGTCCGGGAAAGGCCTGGGATCGTTCGCCGTGCGGCACCGGCACCAGCGCCAAGCTGGCCTGCCTGGCGCAGGATGGCAAACTCCAGCCGGGAGCGATCTGGCGCCAGGCCAGCATCATCGGCAGCCAGTTTACCGCCAGCTACCAGCGCGCCGCCGCAGGCATCATTCCAACGATCCGCGGCGAAGCCTGGGTGTGCGGCGATAACCAGTTGATCCTCAACCCGGACGATCCCTTCTGCTGGGGGATCGCGCCGTGAAGCCGTGCGATGTCATCGTGATCGGCGCCGGGATCATCGGCGCCGCCTGCGCGTGGCAGCTGGCGAAGCGGGGGCAGAAAGTGACGCTTATCGATGACGGTCAACCCGGCGCCACGGCGGCGGGTATGGGCCATTTGGTGTGCATGGATGACGACCCCGCCGAACTGGCGCTGTCGGCGTGGTCGCTGGCGCGCTGGCGCGCCATCACCCCGCGGATGCCCGCCACTTGCGCCTGGCGCGGCTGCGGCACGCTGTGGCTGGCGGAAAGCGAAGAAGAGATGGCCGTCGCGGGTGAAAAACAGCGGCGGCTGGCTGGCTATCAGGTCCACAGCGAACTGCAGACCCCACAGCAGATCGCCGGGCGCGAGCCGCTGCTGCGCAGCGGGCTGGCCGGCGGGCTATGGGTACCAGGCGACAGCATCGTCTACGCGCCAAACGTCGCCCGCTGGCTGATGGCCGATGCCGGAGACCATCTCACCTGCCTGCACGACAGCGCGCAGGCGATTACCGAACCGGAGGTGCTGCTCGCCAGCGGCAAACGGCTACAGGCGCGGGCCATCGTGGTGGCCTGCGGCCTGGAGGCCAATACGCTGTTGGCGGAAAACTGGCTGCGGCCCAGGAAGGGTCAGCTGGCAATTACCGATCGCTACGGGCCGCGGGTGCATCACCAGCTGGTTGAGCTGGGCTACGGCGCCAGCGCCCACGGCGGCGGTACCTCGGTAGCGTTTAACCTGCAGCCGCGGCCCACTGGCCAGCTGCTGATTGGCTCTTCGCGCCAGTTCGATAATCGCGAGCGCCAGCTGGATCTCCCCTTGCTGGGGCAGATGCTCGACCGCGCCCGCCATTTTGTGCCGGCGCTGGCGACGCTGAATATCATCCGCTGCTGGAGCGGCCTGCGCGCCGCCTCGCAGGATGGCAATCCGCTGATCGGCCCGCACCCCACGCGCCGCGGTGTATGGCTGGCGCTGGGCCATGAAGGACTGGGGGTCACCACCGCCCCGGCGACGGCTGAGCTGCTGGCGGCGCAGATCCTCGGCGAACGCTGCCCGCTGGCGCCTGAGGCCTGGCTCCCGGCCCGTCTGTACCATCAGGAGGCGATCGCATGAATAGCACGCTCAATATCACTGTCGATGGCGAAGCGCTGACGGTGCCGGAAGGTATCAGCGTGGCGGCAGCGCTGGCGTTGACCGGCGATCCCACCACCCGCCAGGCGGTTAACGGCGACCCCCGCGCGCCGTTTTGCGGCATGGGGGTCTGCCAGGAGTGCCGGATCACCGTCGACGGCCGGCGGGTGCTGGCCTGCCAGACCCTGTGCCGGGCCGGTATGCAAATAGAAAGGAGCCGCTATGTACACGCTGCGCTGTGACATTTTAATCCTCGGCGCCGGCCCCACCGGCATGGCGGCAGCCCTCGCTGCCACCGCCTGCGATAAACAGGTCATTATTCTCGACGATAACCCCGCCCCCGGAGGGCAAATCTGGCGCGCCGGCCCGCAGGCGACGCTGCCCGCCCTGGCCCGGCGCTACCGCGACGCCATCGCCGCGTCTGCCGCCATCCGGGTGGTGAACGGCGCGCGGCTGATTGCCCGCCCCTCCGCGCGCAGCGTGCTGTTTGAAACCGCCGACGGCGGTGGCGTGGTTTACTGGCAGAAACTGATCCTCTGCTGCGGCGCGCGCGAGCTGTCGCTGCCCTTTCCCGGCTGGACCTTACCCGGCGTGACCAGCGCGGGCGGCCTGCAGGCACAGATCAAACATGGCCTGTCGCTGAAAGGCGAAAAAGTGGTGATTGCCGGCAGCGGCCCGCTGCTGCTGGCGGTGGCGGATACGGTGAACAAGGCCGGAGGCCAGGTAACGAATATCGTTGAGCAAGCGCCGCTCCCGGCGCTGCTGCGCTTCGCCAGCGGGCTGTGGCGCTGGCCGCAGAAGCTGCGCCAGTTAGCGACGCTGGCTCCGAAAGGCTATCTTAGCGGCGCCCAGGCGATCCGCGCCCACGGCGCAACGCGGCTGGAAGCCGTGACGCTGCGCCAGCGCGGCGTCGAGCGGACTGTCGCCTGCGATCGGCTGGCTATCGGCTACGGGCTGGTGCCCAATATCGAGACGGGGCTGCTGTTCGGTTGCGCCACGGCGCAGGAGGCGATCCAGGTTAACCGCTGGCAGCAGACCAGCCTCGCGGATATTTACGCCGCCGGGGAGTGCACCGGTTTCGGCGGGAGCGAGCTGGCGCTGGCGGAGGGCGAAATCGCCGGGTATGCCGCCGCCGGGGCCAGCCAGCAGGCCCAGGCGTTATTTGCCCGTCGCGCCCGCTGGCAGCGCTTCGCCACGGCCATCAACCGCACCTTCCGGCTGGCGGAGTCGTTGAAAAACGCGGCGACGCCGGAGAGCCTGCTGTGCCGTTGCGAAGATGTGCGCTGCGGCGATGTGGCAGCCGCCGACGACTGGCTACAGGCCAAGCTTACCCAGCGCTGCGGAATGGGCGCCTGTCAGGGGCGCACCTGCGCCGCCAGCGCCCGCTGGCTGTATGGCTGGCCGCTGCCGCAGCCGAGAGAGCCGCTGTCTCCCGCCCGTGCGGAGACGCTTATTGCCCTCGCCAGGCTGAGCGCCGAGCCGTAACCGCTACTCTTCTTCATCACCGCGCCCGGCAGGGACGCCAAGCGCAATAAACTCCTCCAGCAGCGAGGTCAGTTGCTGCAGCTTTTCCGTAGTGAACTGAGCCTCCAGCAGGCGATAGGTTTCTTCCACCTCCGCCTGGGCGCTTTCGTACAGCGCGGTTCCGGCAGGCGTCAGCGAGACGTACAGCTTGCGCTGATCGTTAACCGGCTTCAGCCGCAGCACCAGTCCATCCCGCTCCATGCGCGTCAAAATCCCGGTCAGACTGGGGCGCAGAATACAGGCGCGAAAAGCCAGATCGTGAAAGTCCATCGACGGACGTTCGGCGAGGATACGCACGATCCGCCACTGCTGTTCGGTGAGATTGTGTCGTTTGACGATCGGTCGAAAGTAGGCCATCGCCGCTTCACGCGCCTGCAACAAGGCGATGGTTAATGAATCATGCATAGTATCCCCTCAACGGCCTCATCTAAAACTTATTAACAACTTAATAATTAGCTTTAATCCTGCCATGTACAACCGGTTTCTGCACCTGAAAAGTACCAGCCTTTCCACGAAAAATATTCAACTATTTGATTAATAACGAATAAGTTATTGATGTGTAAATATTGTGTTAATCAGATCACAAAACATTCACTTCCAGTTGCTAAACCTCATCGCAAAGCATAAAAGATGATCATTAATATATTAACGAAATCCCTTTGAACCGAAATCAGTCCCAGAGGAGTGGTGAATGAAAGGTACCATCTTCGCCGTTGCGCTCAATCATCGCAGCCAGCTCGACGCCTGGCGCGAGGTGTTTCAACAGGCCCCCTACAAAACGCCGCCGAAAACCGCGGTCTGGTTTATCAAGCCGCGCAATACCGTGATTGGCGATGGCGAGGCGATCCCCTATCCGCAGGGCGAAACCGTGCAAAGCGGCGCCACCGTGGCGCTGATTGTCGGCAAAACCGCGCGCAAGGTGGCGGCGGAAGAGGCGGCGAACTATATCGCCGGCTACGCGCTGGCGAACGATGTCAGCCTGCCGGAAGAGAGTTTTTATCGCCCGGCGATCAAGGCCAAGTGCCGCGATGGTTTCTGCCCCGTCGGCGCGCTGTCGCCGGCGCGCAACGTCGATAACCTGACCATCATCACCGAAATCAACGGCCGCGAAGCGGACAGCTGGCATACCGGCGATCTGCAGCGTAACGCCGCGCAGCTGCTGAGCGCCTTGAGCGAGTTCGCCACCCTCAATCCCGGCGACGCGATCCTCATCGGTACGCCCCACTCCCGCGTTACGCTGCGTCCCGGCGATCGCGTACGCATTCTCGCCGAGGGCTTCCCGGCGCTGGAAAACCCGGTTGTCGCAGAAGGAGAGCTGGCATGAAACAGGCACGTATTGAATGGCAGGGACAGGTACGCGATGCGGTGGTCGATGAACGCGACCAGGTGCGCCTGGACGATGGCACGGTATTGAAAGAAGGTGAATTCCGCTGGCTGCCGCCCGCCGACGGCACGCTGTTCGCGCTGGGGCTGAACTACGCCGACCACGCCAGCGAGCTGGCGTTTAAGCCGCCAACCGAGCCGCTGGTGTTTATCAAAGCGCCAAACACCTTTACTGGCCACCAGCAGCAGTCGGTACGCCCGGATAACGTGGAATACATGCACTACGAAGCCGAGCTGGTGGTGGTGATCGGTAAAACCGCCCGCCGCGTCAGCGAAGCCGAGGCCATGGACTATGTCGCCGGCTATACCGTCTGCAACGACTACGCGATCCGCGACTATCTGGAAAACTACTACCGGCCAAACCTGCGGGTGAAAAGCCGCGACACCCTGACGCCGATCGGCCCGTGGATCGTCGGCAAAGAGGCGATCCCGGATCCGCATAATCTGGCCCTGCGCACCTGGGTCAACGGCGAGCTGCGCCAGCAGGGCACCACCGCCGATCTGATCTTCAGCATCCCGTTTCTCATCGCTTACTTAAGCGAATTTATGACCCTGCAACCGGGCGACATGATCGCCACCGGCACGCCGAAAGGGCTGTCCGACGTGGTGCCAGGCGACGAGGTGATCGTTGAAGTCGAGGGCGTGGGCCGCCTGGCCAACCATATCATCAGCCAGCAAGCGTATGAGGAGACACTGTCATGAAAAAGATTAACCATTGGATCAACGGTAAAAACGTTGCCGGCGCAGACTATTTTCATACCACCAACCCGGCCACCGGCGAAGTGCTGGCGGAAGTCGCCGCCGGCGGTGAAGCCGAAGTCCATCAGGCGGTAGCGGCGGCGAAAGAGGCCTTCCCGAAGTGGGCTAACCTGCCGATGAAAGAGCGCGCGCGTCTGATGCGCCGCCTCGGGGATCTGATCGACCAGAACGTCCCGGAGATCGCGGCGATGGAAACCGCCGATACCGGTCTGCCTATCCACCAGACCAAAAACGTGCTGATCCCGCGCGCCTCCCACAATTTCGAGTTTTTCGCCGAAGTGTGCCAGCAGATGAACGGTAAGACCTATCCGGTCGACGACAAGATGCTGAACTACACCCTGGTGCAGCCGGTGGGCGTCTGCGCGCTGGTGTCGCCGTGGAACGTGCCGTTTATGACCGCCACCTGGAAGGTGGCGCCGTGCCTGGCCTTGGGGAATACCGCGGTGCTGAAGATGTCCGAGCTGTCGCCGCTGACCGCCGACCGTCTGGGCGAACTGGCGCTGGAAGCGGGTATTCCGGCGGGGGTACTGAACGTGGTGCAGGGCTACGGCGCGACGGCGGGCGATGCGCTGGTACGCCACCATGACGTGCGCGCGGTATCGTTTACCGGCGGTACCGCCACCGGGCGCAACATCATGAAAAATGCCGGGCTGAAAAAGTACTCCATGGAGCTGGGCGGCAAATCGCCGGTGCTGATTTTCGAAGACGCCGATATTGAGCGCGCCCTCGACGCCGCGCTGTTCACCATCTTCTCGATCAACGGCGAACGCTGCACCGCCGGCTCGCGCATTTTCATTCAGCAGAGCATCTACCCCGAGTTCGTTAAACGCTTCGCCGAGCGCGCTAACCGCCTGCGCGTCGGCGATCCAACCGACCCGAACACCCAGGTCGGCGCGCTGATTAGCCAGCAACATTGGGAGAAAGTCTCCGGCTATATCCGCCTCGGCATTGAAGAAGGGGCGACCCTGCTGGCCGGCGGCGCGGATAAACCGTCCGACCTGCCGGCGCATCTGAAAGCCGGCAATTTCCTGCGCCCGACGGTGCTGGCGGATGTCGACAACCGCATGCGCGTCGCGCAGGAAGAGATTTTTGGCCCGGTCGCCTGCCTGCTGCCGTTCAAAGACGAGGCGGAAGGGCTGCGCCTGGCGAACGATGTGGAATACGGCCTGGCGTCGTATATCTGGACCCAGGACGTCAGCAAAGTGCTGCGTCTGGCGCGCGGTATTGAAGCCGGGATGGTGTTCGTCAACACCCAGAACGTCCGCGACCTGCGTCAGCCGTTCGGCGGCGTGAAGGCCTCCGGCACCGGCCGCGAAGGCGGCGAGTACAGCTTTGAAGTGTTCGCCGAAATGAAAAACGTCTGCATCTCGATGGGCGACCATCCGATCCCGAAATGGGGAGTCTGATATGGGTAAGTTAGCGTTAGCAGCAAAAATCACTCACGTGCCGTCGATGTACCTGTCTGAGCTGCCGGGGAAAAACCACGGCTGCCGCCAGGGCGCTATCGACGGGCATAAAGAAATTGGCAAGCGCTGCCGGGAAATGGGCGTCGATACCATCATCGTGTTCGATACCCACTGGCTGGTCAACAGCGCCTACCACATCAACTGCGCCGACCATTTCCAGGGCGTCTACACCAGTAACGAACTGCCGCACTTTATTCGCGACATGACCTACGACTATGACGGCAACCCGGAGCTGGGTCAGCTCATCGCCGACGAGGCGGTGAAGCTCGGGGTACGCGCCAAAGCGCACAATATTCCGAGCCTGAAGCTGGAGTACGGCACCCTGGTGCCGATGCGCTACATGAACAGCGATAAGCACTTCAAGGTGGTGTCCATTTCCGCCTTCTGTACCGTTCACGACTTTGCCGACAGCCGCAGGCTGGGCGAAGCGATCCTCAAAGCCATTGAGAAATATGACGGCACCGTGGCGGTGCTGGCCAGCGGCTCGCTGTCGCACCGCTTTATCGACGATCAGCGCGCCGAAGAGGGGATGAATAGCTACACCCGCGAGTTCGATCATCAGATGGATGAGCGGGTGGTGAAGCTGTGGCGCGAGGGCAAATTTAAAGAGTTCTGCACCATGCTGCCGGAGTACGCCGACTACTGCTACGGCGAAGGCAACATGCACGACACGGTGATGCTGCTTGGCCTGCTGGGCTGGGATAAATACGACGGCAAGGTGGAGTTTATCACCGAGCTGTTCGCCAGCTCCGGCACCGGCCAGGTTAACGCCGTGTTCCCGCTGCCGGCGCAGGCGTAAGGAGGCCCCATGCCACATTTTATCGCCGAATGTACCGACAACATCCGCGAGCAGGCCGATCTGCCTGGGCTGTTCGCCAAAGTCAACGAGGCGCTGGCCGCTACCGGCATCTTTCCGATCGGCGGGATCCGCAGCCGTGCCCACTGGCTGGATACCTGGCAGATGGCCGACGGCAGGCAGGATTACGCCTTTGTCCATATGACGCTGAAGATCGGCTCCGGGCGCAGCCTGGAGAGCCGTCAGGACGTGGGAGATATGCTGTTCGCGCTGATCAAATCCCACTTCGCGGCGCTGATGGAGAGCCGCTACCTGGCGCTGTCGTTCGCCATGGAAGAGCTCGATCCGACGCTGAACTACAAACAGAACAACGTGCACGCCTTATTTAAATAACGTGCAAATTGCCCGGCGGCGCTGCGCTTACCGGGCCTACAGCGGCCATGAATTTGTAGGCCGGATAAGCGAAGCGCCATCCGGCAATACAATGCCACAGGAATCACTATGCTCGATAAACAGACCCGAACCCTGATTGCCCAGCGGCTGAATCAGGCCGAAAAACAGCGTGAACAGATCCGCGCGATCTCGCTGGATTATCCGTCGATCACCATTGAGGACGCCTACGCCGTACAGCGCGAGTGGGTCGAGATGAAGATCGCCGAAGGCCGCGTACTCAAAGGCCACAAGATCGGCCTGACCTCAAAAGCCATGCAGGCCAGCTCGCAGATCAGCGAGCCGGACTACGGCGCGCTGCTTGACGATATGTTCTTCCACGACGGCAGCGATATCCCCACCGACCGCTTTATCGTTCCGCGTATCGAAGTCGAGCTGGCGTTCGTGCTGGCCAAACCGCTGCGCGGCCCGAACTGCACCCTGTTTGATGTCTACAACGCCACCGACTACGTGATCCCGGCGCTGGAGCTGATTGACGCCCGCTGCCACAACATCGACCCGGAAACCCAGCGCCCGCGTAAAGTGTTCGACACCATTTCCGATAACGCCGCCAACGCCGGGGTGATCCTCGGCGGCCGCCCGATCAAGCCCGACGAGCTGGATCTGCGCTGGATCTCCGCCCTGCTGTATCGCAACGGCGTGATTGAGGAGACCGGCGTCGCCGCGGGGGTGCTCAATCACCCGGCCAACGGCGTGGCCTGGCTGGCCAACAAACTGGCGCCGTACGATGTCCAGCTCGAAGCCGGGCAAATCATCCTCGGCGGCTCCTTCACCCGTCCGGTCCCGGCGCGCAAGGGCGATACCTTCCACGTCGACTACGGCAACATGGGCGCCATCAGCTGCCGCTTTGTCTGAGGAGAGCAACATGAACAACGCTTTTAAAGCGGCGCTTAAGGCCGGGCGCCCGCAAATCGGCCTGTGGCTGGGGCTGTGCAGTAGCTACAGCGCCGAACTGCTGGCCGGCGCCGGCTTCGACTGGCTGCTGATCGACGGCGAACACGCGCCCAACAATGTGCAAACGGTGCTGACCCAGCTTCAGGCCATCGCCCCCTACCCCAGCCAGCCGGTGGTCCGCCCGTCGTGGAACGACCCGGTACAGATCAAACAGCTGCTGGATATCGGCGCGCAAACCCTGCTGGTGCCCATGGTGCAGAACGCCGACGAAGCGCGGCTGGCGGTCAGAGCCACCCGCTACCCGCCCGCCGGCATTCGCGGCGTCGGCAGCGCGCTGGCCCGCGCCTCGCGCTGGAACCGGGTGCCGGATTATCTTCACCAGGCCAACGACGCCATGTGCGTCCTGGTACAGATTGAAACCCGCGAAGCGCTGAAAAATCTGCCGCAGATCCTCGATGTCGACGGGGTGGATGGCGTGTTTATCGGCCCGGCGGACCTCAGCGCCGATATGGGCCATGGCGGTAATCCGCAGCACCCGGAAGTGCAGGCCGCCATTGAACAGGCCATCCAGCAAATCCGTCAGGCCGGTAAGGCGCCGGGGATCCTGATGGCCAATGAAGCGCTGGCGAAGCGCTATCTCGAACTGGGCGCGCTGTTCGTCGCCGTCGGCGTCGATACCACCCTGCTGGCGCGTGGCGCAGAAGCGCTGGCGGCCCGTTTTACCCACACCGCAACGACCACAACCGATAACAATAAATCCGTCTATTGAACGGATAATGTGGAGCGCAACATGACTACCTCTACCCTGCAACACAATGATAATAAAGCCGTTGAAGTAGAAAACCGGGTGATCAAAAAGCTGTTCCGCCGCCTGATTACCTTCCTGTTTGTTCTCTTTGTTTTCTCATTTTTGGACCGCATTAATATCGGCTTCGCCGGCCTGACGATGGGCAAAGACCTTGGCCTGACCTCCACCATGTTCGGCCTGGCGGCGACGTTGTTCTACGTCACCTACGTGCTGTGCGGGATCCCCAGCAATATCATGCTGGCGAAAGTCGGCGCGCGCCGTTGGATCGCCGGAATTATGGTGGTCTGGGGGATCGCCTCGACCTGCACCATGTTCGCCACCAGCCCGCATACGCTGTACATCCTGCGCATGCTGGTCGGCATCGCCGAGGCTGGTTTTCTACCGGGCATCCTCGTCTATCTGACCTGGTGGTTCCCGGCCTACCATCGCGCCCGCGCCAACGCCCTGTTTATGATCGCCATGCCGGTGACCATGATGCTCGGCTCGATACTTTCCGGCTATATTCTGGCGCTCGACGGCCTGTGGAACCTGAAGGGCTGGCAGTGGCTGTTTCTGCTGGAAGGCCTGCCGTCGGTGGTGCTCGGCGTCGTCACCTGGTTCTTCCTCAACGACACGCCGGATAAAGCCAACTGGCTCGATAGCGAAGAAAAACAGGCGCTGAAGGCGATGATCGATCGTGAACGGGAAAATGCGGCGGTCGTTCCGGCTTCGCCGCGTTCCACGCTGCGCGAAGTCCTGACGCCAGCGGTGCTGATGTATACCCTGGCCTACTTCTGCCTGACCAATACCCTGAGCGCCATTAATATCTGGACGCCGCAGATCCTGCAGAGCTTCAACACCGGCAGTAGCAACATCATGATTGGCCTGCTGGCGGCGATCCCGCAGTTCTGCACCATTTTCGGCATGATCTGGTGGAGCCGCCGCTCCGACCGGCGCAAAGAGCGCAAGATGCATACCATCCTGCCCTACCTGTTCGCCGCGGCGGGTTGGCTGCTGGCTTCGGCAACTCACCACAGCCTGATCCAGCTGATCGGCATTATTATGGCTTCGGTGGGATCCTTTACCGCGATGGCCATTTTCTGGACCACCCCGGATCGGGTGATCAGCCTGCAGTCGCGCGCGGTGGCGCTGGCGGTGATCAACGCCATCGGCAACGTCGGCTCTGCCGTCAGCCCGCTGTTGATCGGCATTTTGCGCGATACCACCGGCAGCTTTAGCTCCGGGCTGTGGTTTGTCGCCGGGCTACTGATTGTCGGCGCGCTGGTGCTCACCCGCATTCCAATGAGCCAGCGTGAGGACGCCGCCGCCGCGCCGGGCTTAGCGGCGCAGAAAGGCCACTAAGGAGCGGGTATGTGCCAGCATTCCATCGCCAATATCGATATCAATAAAGATTACGACGAGAGCCTGGGCACCGAGGAGGTGCACTATCAGTCGTTTTCCCGCATGGCGGCCTTTTTTGGCCGCGACATGCAGGCGCATCGCCACGACCGCTATTTCCAGATGCACTATCTTGATACCGGGCAGATTGAGCTGCAGCTTGATGACCATCGCTATTCGGTGCAGGCGCCATTGTTTGTGTTAACGCCGCCCTCGGTGCCGCACGCCTTTATTACCGAGTCCGATAGCGATGGCCATGTGCTGACGGTGCACGAAGAACTCATCTGGCCGCTGCTGGAGGTGCTCTATCCCGGCACGCGGGAGACCTTCGGCCTGCCGGGGATCTGCCTGTCGCTGGCGGATAAACCCGACGAGCTGGCCGCGCTGGCCCACTACTGGCAGCTGATCCGCCGGGAATCCACTGCCCAGTTGCCGGGGCGCGAGCACACCCTGGCGCTGCTGGCGCAGGCGGTCTTTACCCTGCTATTGCGTAACGCAAAGCTCGACGATCACGCCGCCAGCGGCATGCGCGGCGAGCTGAAGCTTTTCCAGCGCTTTAACCAGATGATCGACAGCCACTACCATCAGCACTGGACGGTACCGGATTACGCCAGGGAGCTGCACCTGACCGAATCGCGGCTGACCGATATCTGTCGCCGCTTTGCCAACCGTTCGCCCAAACGGCTGATATTCGACCGCCAGCTGCGCGAGGCGAAGCGCCTGCTGTTGTTCTCCGATAGCGCCGTCAATGAGATAGCCTGGCAACTGGGGTTTAAAGACCCCGCTTATTTTGCGCGTTTTTTTAGCCGCCAGGTCGGCTGCTCGCCCAGCAGCTACCGGGCGCAAAAAGTACCGGTATCGTAATTCCCCGCTGGCGCTGCGCCTGCCGGGCGATGGTCCACAGGTCGGTTCAGCGCCGCGCCAGCCGGCAAACGCTGCCGAGATCACAAAATTCACTCCCGCCTGAAAAGTACCCGTCGTTGTCGCAAACGTCCCTTCACGACAAGCGCAATAACCGCTTCAATTGAACAACAAAAACAAAACATATATTTAACATCATTTTCCGATAAATACTGAAGAGGCCCCTATGAAACCTGAAGATTTCCGCGCCGACGCGAAACGCCCGTTAACTGGCGAAGAGTATTTAAAAAGCCTGCAGGATGGCCGCGAAATTTATATCTATGGCGAGCGCGTGAAGGATGTCACCACCCACCCGGCCTTCCGTAACGCCGCGGCCTCCGTCGCTCAACTGTACGATGCGCTGCACAAACCGGAGATGCAGGATTCCCTGTGCTGGGGCACCGATACCGGCAGCGGCGGCTACACCCACAAATTCTTCCGCGTGGCGAAAAGCGCCGACGATCTGCGCCAGCAGCGCGACGCCATCGCCGAGTGGTCGCGCTTAAGCTACGGCTGGATGGGCCGCACCCCGGACTATAAAGCCGCCTTCGGCTGCGCGCTGGGCGCCAACCCGGCGTTTTACGGCCAGTTCGAGCAGAACGCCCGCAACTGGTACACCCGCATTCAGGAAACCGGCCTGTACTTTAACCATGCGATCGTCAACCCGCCGATCGACCGCCACAAGCCGGCCGATGAAGTGAAGGACGTCTACATCAAGCTGGAAAAAGAGACCGATGCCGGGATCATCGTCAGCGGCGCGAAAGTGGTGGCCACCAACTCGGCGCTGACCCACTACAACATGATCGGCTTCGGCTCCGCGCAGGTGATGGGCGAAAACCCGGACTTCGCGCTGATGTTCGTCGCGCCGATGGACGCCGAAGGCGTCAAGCTGATCTCCCGCGCCTCCTATGAGATGGTCGCCGGCGCGACCGGCTCCCCGTACGACTATCCGCTCTCCAGCCGTTTCGACGAGAACGACGCGATTCTGGTAATGGATAAGGTGCTGATCCCATGGGAGAACGTGCTGATTTATCGCGACTTCGACCGCTGCCGCCGCTGGACCATGGAAGGGGGGTTCGCCCGCATGTACCCGCTGCAGGCCTGCGTACGTCTGGCGGTAAAACTGGACTTTATCACCGCCCTGCTGAAGCGCTCGCTGGAATGTACCGGCACCCTCGAGTTCCGCGGCGTGCAGGCCGACCTCGGCGAAGTGGTGGCATGGCGCAACATGTTCTGGGCGCTGAGCGATTCCATGTGCTCGGAAGCGACGCCGTGGGTCAACGGCGCATGGCTGCCGGATCACGCCGCGCTGCAGACCTATCGCGTGATGGCCCCGATGGCCTACGCCAAGATCAAGAACATCATCGAGCGCAACGTCACCAGCGGCCTGATTTATCTGCCGTCCAGCGCCCGCGATCTGAATAATCCGCAGATTGACCAGTATCTGGCGAAGTACGTGCGCGGCTCCAACGGTATGGATCACGTTGAACGTATCAAGATCCTCAAACTGATGTGGGACGCCATCGGCAGCGAATTCGGCGGCCGCCACGAGCTGTATGAAATCAACTACTCCGGTAGCCAGGATGAGATTCGCCTGCAGTGTCTGCGCCAGGCGCAGAGCTCCGGCAATATGGACAAGATGATGGCGATGGTCGACCGCTGCCTGTCCGAGTACGACCAGAACGGCTGGACGGTGCCGCATCTGCACAATAACGCTGATATCAACATGTTGGATAAGCTGCTGAAGTAATTCGCAGCGGGAGGTCATAATGCAATTAGATGAACAACGCCTGCGTTTTCGCGATGCCATGGCCAGCCTGTCGGCGGCGGTTAACGTGGTCACCACCGCAGGCGAAGCCGGCCGCTGCGGGATTACCGCCACGGCGGTGTGCTCGGTGACGGATACGCCGCCCTCGGTGATGGTGTGTATCAACGCCAACAGCGCGATGAACCCGGTGTTTCAGGGCAACGGCAAGTTGTGCATCAACGTGCTGAACCATGAACAGGAAATCATGGCCCGTCATTTCGCCGGGATGACCGGGGTGACGATGGAAGAGCGTTTTGCCCTTAGCGGCTGGCAGCAGGGCGCGCTCGGGCAGCCGGTGCTGAAGGGGTCGCTGGCCAGTCTCGAAGGGGAGATTAGCCAGGTACAAACCATCGGCACCCACCTGGTCTATCTGGTAGAAATCAGGAATATAACCCTGAGCCAGCAGGGCCACGGGCTGATCTACTTTAAGCGCCGCTTCCACCCGGTAATGATGGAAATGGAAGTCGCAGTGTAATCGCCTTGTCTGCTCCTCCCCGGTTGGGGAGGAGCGTTAACCCACAGCGTCGCAGGCCACAATCTCCTGTGATCACAATCACATAATCCCGCCCTGTTCACTTCGTAGCCAACCGCTTACCCCTTCCAGTAACCGCTTAACCTCCTATACAACCACTCACCCATTTACTCATCTTTACGCGCGCGCCGGTCTGGCAAGATCGGAGGCAGCCTAGCTAATCAATACCTCCATCAACTCTTACTTAAAACCAGACGGCTTCGGCCAATTATTCATCTCATTAACGCCAGGTTTTACTATGGATACCAAAAAACTATTCAAGCACATACCCTGGGTGATTCTCGGGATCATCGGGGCATTTTGCCTCTCAGTCGTCGCCCTGCGCCGCGGTGAGCACGTCAGTGCCCTGTGGATCGTGGTGGCGTCGGTTTCCGTGTACCTCGTCGCCTACCGGTATTACAGCCTGTATATCGCGCAGAAGGTGATGAAGCTTGACCCGACGCGCTCCACGCCAGCGGTCATTAATAACGATGGCCTGAACTATGTGCCGACCAACCGCTACGTGCTGTTTGGCCACCACTTTGCCGCGATTGCCGGCGCCGGTCCGCTGGTGGGCCCGGTGCTCGCCGCGCAGATGGGCTACCTGCCGGGTACCCTGTGGCTGTTGGCGGGCGTCGTGCTGGCAGGCGCGGTACAGGACTTTATGGTGCTGTTTATCTCCTCACGGCGTAACGGCGCCTCGCTGGGCGAGATGATCAAACAGGAGATGGGTCCCGTACCGGGCTCCATCGCGCTGTTCGGCTGCTTCCTGATAATGATCATCATCCTCGCGGTGCTGGCGCTGATCGTGGTGAAAGCGCTGGCGGAAAGCCCTTGGGGCGTCTTCACCGTCTGCTCGACGGTGCCAATTGCCCTGTTTATGGGGATCTACATGCGCTTCCTGCGCCCGGGCCGCGTAGGCGAAGTATCGGTCATCGGTATCGTCCTGCTGGTGGCGTCTATTTACTTCGGCGGCGTGATTGCCCACGACCCGTACTGGGGCCCGGCGCTGACCTTTAAAGACACCACCATCACCTTTACCCTGATTGGCTACGCGTTTATCTCGGCTCTGCTGCCGGTATGGCTGATTCTGGCGCCGCGCGACTACCTGGCGACCTTCCTGAAAATCGGCGTCATCGTTGGCCTGGCGCTGGGTATCGTGATCCTTAACCCGGACCTGAAAATGCCGGCGGTGACCCAGTACATTGACGGTACCGGTCCGCTGTGGAAAGGCGCCCTGTTCCCGTTCCTGTTTATCACTATTGCCTGCGGCGCGGTCTCCGGCTTCCACGCCCTGATCGCCTCCGGCACCACGCCGAAGCTGCTGGCCAACGAAACCGACGCCCGCTTTATCGGCTACGGCGCAATGCTGATGGAGTCCTTCGTGGCGGTGATGGCGCTGGTAGCGGCATCGATTATCGAACCGGGCCTCTACTTCGCGATGAACACCCCGCCGGCGGGTCTGGGCATCACCATGCCGAACCTGCACGAAATGGGCGGTGAAAACGCGGCGCTGATTGCCGCCCAGCTGAGGGATGTCACCGCTCACGCGGCAGCGACCGTCAGCTCCTGGGGCTTCGTGATCTCACCTGAGCAAATCCTGCAAACCGCGAAAGATATCGGCGAACCTTCCGTTCTGAACCGCGCAGGCGGCGCGCCGACGCTGGCCGTGGGTATCGCTCATGTGTTCCACAAAATCATCCCGATGGCGGATATGGGCTTCTGGTACCACTTCGGTATCCTGTTTGAAGCGCTGTTTATCCTCACCGCGCTGGATGCGGGGACCCGCGCAGGCCGCTTTATGCTGCAGGATCTGCTGGGTAACTTCGTGCCGTTCCTGAAAAAAACCGACTCGCTGGTCGCCGGGATTATCGGTACCGCCGGCTGCGTCGGGCTGTGGGGCTACCTGCTGTATCAGGGCGTGGTCGACCCGCTGGGCGGCGTGAAGAGCCTGTGGCCGCTGTTCGGTATCTCTAACCAGATGCTGGCCGCGGTGGCGCTGGTGCTTGGCACCGTGGTGCTGGTCAAAATGCAGCGCACCAAATATATCTGGGTCACCGTGATCCCGGCTGCGTGGCTGCTACTGTGCACCACCTGGGCGCTGGGCCTGAAGCTGTTCAGCACCAACCCGCAGATGGAAGGCTTCTTCTTTATGGCTCAGCAGTATAAAGAGAAGATCGCCGCCGGTGGCGAGCTGACCGCCCAGCAGGTGGCCAACATGAACCATATCGTGGTCAACAACTACACCAACGCCGGCCTGAGCATCCTGTTCCTGGTGGTGGTGTACAGCATCATCTTCTACGGCATCAAAACCTGGCTCACTGTCCGCAACAATAAAGTGCGTACCGACAAAGAGACCCCGTACGTGCCGGTACCGGAAGGCGGCGTGAAGACCTCGTCACATCATTAACCCCGATGCCGGATGGCGCTACGCTTATCCGGCCTACAAAAAAGCGCATCAACGTAGGCCGGAGAAGGCGCTAGCCGCCATCCGGCTTTATTCGTTATCTGGAACTTACAATGTTTGGTAACTTAGGTCAGGCAAAAAAATATCTCGGTCAGGCGGCGAAAATGCTGATTGGCATTCCGGATTACGACAACTACGTCACCCATATGCAAACCAACCATCCGGATCAGCCGTACATGACTTATGAAGAATTCTTCCGCGAACGCCAGCAGGCCCGCTACGGCGGCGACGGCAAAGGCGGCGTCCGCTGCTGTTAATGGAGGCAATAATGGCACCGATTGCAGTCACCCTACTCACCGGTTTTCTCGGCGCAGGTAAAACCACCCTGTTGCGCCATATTCTCAACGAACAGCACGGCTTTAAAATCGCCGTGATTGAAAATGAATTTGGCGAAGTCGCCGTTGACGATCAGCTGATCGGCGACCGCGCCACGCAGATTAAAACCCTGACCAACGGCTGCATCTGCTGTACGCGCTCCAACGAACTGGAAGACGCCCTGCTCGATCTGCTCGACAGCCGCGACCGCGGTGAAATCGAGTTCGACCGGCTGGTGATTGAATGCACCGGCATGGCCGACCCGGGGCCGATTATCCAGACCTTTTTCTCCCACGAGGTGCTTTGCGAGCGCTATCTGCTGGATGGCGTGATCGCCCTGGTGGATGCGGTCCATGCCGACCAGCAGATGGATCAGTTCACCATCGCCCAGTCGCAGGTAGGCTACGCAGACCGCATTTTGCTGACCAAAACTGATGTTGCCGGCGACACCGAAAAATTGCGCGAACGGCTGGCGCGCATTAATGCCCGGGCGCCGATTTATACCGTCATTCACGGCGATATCGATCTTAGCCAGTTGTTTAACACCAGCGGCTTTATGCTGGAAGAGAACGTCGTAAACAGCAAACCGCGTTTCCACTTTATGGCAGAGAAGCAAAACGACGTGTCATCAATCGTGGTTGAGATGGATTACCCGGTGGATATCAGCGAAGTGTCGCGTGTAATGGAAAATCTGCTGCTCTCCTTCGCCGAGCAATTGATGCGCTATAAAGGGATGCTGTGGATCGACGGCGAGCCAAATCGCCTGCTGTTCCAGGGCGTGCAGCGCCTCTACAGCGCCGACTGGGATCGCCCGTGGGGCGATGAAACGCCGCACAGCACGCTGGTGTTTATCGGCATTCAGTTGCCGGAAGAGGAGATTCGCGCGGCATTTGCCGGGCTACGACGCTAATCTGCCCGCCTGCGCGCTAAGGCGCAGGCCCCCTTCTCTCCCCGTACATCGTCAAAGACAGGGTTAAAACGTCGTCATCGCGTCGAAAAATGTAAATCAACGTTTTTATAAGTAACAGCAGAAACACTTTTGGAAATAATAATAAATTCAATGAATAGGACGCTTAATAATTAATGCCCGCCCTGTTCAGTTTCTGTTTAGCCCCCCCATTAAACTGTGGCTAAACAGACCAAATTTGATGATTGACCTCGCCATAACCCAACGTCATTACAACATTTTCAAAACACTTCCCTGACAAACACAGCATAAAAAATCGACGTAAGTCACATTTGCAGAGGTAAACATCGATTGTTAAGGTGCCCTCAGACAAATTTAATGACGAGGAGCAAACCATGAAAAAGCTTAACATCCTGATTGTTGCTGCCCTGACCGCGGTCTCTGGTTCCGCCATGGCAATGGGGTTTACCGTTGAACAAGGTAAGAATTTTACCAACCTGAATATGGAAATGGGTAAATCCTCTTCCGGCCTGTATGCCGAAAGCCACTGGCTGAAGAATACCGATGATGGTAGCCAGACCGGCGGCGTTGGCGCGGGTTACAATCTGGAAGTTGGCCCGGTGATGCTCAACGCTGGCGCGAAAGCTATCTACCTCGGGCCGAAAAAAGGCGATAACGGCGTCGCGTTTCCGGTCGGCGGCGGAGTGAACGTGGCCCTGACCGACAGCATCCACGTGTTTGGCGAAGGGTATGTCGCCCCCGACGGCCTGAACAACAGCGTGAAAAACTATGTTGAGGCGAACGGCGGCGTGAGCTGGTCCCCGGTTGGTCCACTGACCCTGAAGGTCGGTTACCGTCACGTGAGCGTTGACGGCAAAGAGGGCCGCCCAAACCACACCCTGATTGATGGCGCCTACGTGGGCGGCGGGATTACCTTCTGATGAAATCACGTCTCGCCGCGCTCTCTGCGCTGAGCCTGGCGTTGCTGCTCACCGGCTGCACTCAGTATACCTGGGTGAAGCCGGGTTTAAGCGATGCCGACATGCATAAAAAGCTCACCGAATGTGAAGCGCAGGCCCTGGTCGATCTCCCTCCGGATAACGTGGTGACCGGGTCCAGTTCAGAAAAAACCGACAAAAAGCATAAGAAACAGGATGTTGAAACAAGTTATACGGTAGAAGACGCGAATGAATATCAGCGGGAGACCTTAGTCGACAGCTGTATGTTCAAAAGCGGCTGGGATAAAGTCGAAGTGCAATAAATCTATTATAAAAAAACCTGCCGGATGGCAGGTTTTTTTATGGTCGGGCTTAGCGGCGAACCACCACCAGCTTTTGGTTCACAAACTCTTTGATGCCGAGATCGGAGAGCTCCCGGCCATAACCGGAACGCTTCACGCCGCCAAACGGCAGTTCAGGCGCGGTATCGGTCAGCCAGTTGATATAGACCATCCCGGTTTCAATGGCGGATGCCATCCGTTTAGCGCGTTCGATATCCTGACTGAACACCGCGCCGCCCAGGCCATAGTGAGAATCGTTGGCAAGCGCAATCGCCTCCTCATCGTTTTTCACCACGTAGATCTGCGCCACCGGGCCAAAGAACTCTTCGAAGTACGCCGGGTTGTCGCGGGTGATACCGGTCAGGATAGTGGGTTCAAAGAAGTTGCCGTCTCGCGCCACGGGTTTGCCGCCCAGATGCAGCGTGGCGCCGTTTTTGACCGCCTCGTCAACCTGCTTGCTTAAGGTTTCCAGCGCATCTTTAGAGGAGAGCGGCCCCAGCGTGGTGCTTTCATCCAGCGGATCGCCTATTTTTACCTGGCGAAACGCCTCGCTAAATTTCGTCAGAAACGACTCAGCGATGTTCTCATGCAGGATAAACCGCTTGGCGGCAGTACACACCTGGCCGGCGTTGTTCAGCCGCGCCTGGACGCCGATTTTCACCGCGCGATCGAGGTCGGCATCGTCGAGCACCACAAACACATCGTTGCCGCCGAGTTCCAGGGTCGATTTTTTAATATGCTTCGCCGCCTGCGCCGCCACCACGCTGCCAGCTTTTTCCGACCCGGTCAGCGCCGCGCCCTGCACACGATCGTCGGCGATAATCTTCGCCACCTGCTCCTGGGAGATAAACAGATTGGTCCACGCCCCATCTGGTGCGCCGGCCTCGCGCACCAGATGAGCAAAGGTCTCCGCGCAGTGCGGCACAATGCTGGCGTGTTTGGCGATAACCGGGTTCCCGGCCGCCAGGTTTGGCGCCAGGACGCGCATCAGCTGGTAATAGGGGAAGTTCCACGGTTCCACCGCCACTAATACGCCGATGGGATGGTGTTCAACCCAGGCGTCGCCGAGTTCGGTGGGGTATTTCACCGGCGCCAGCATCGATTTGGCGTTATCGGCGTAATAGCGGGCGATTTGCGCGCACAGTTTTACTTCGCCGCGGCTCTGCTTAATGAGTTTCCCCATCTCCTCGCTGGCGATTTTCGCCAGATCTTCCGCCCGGCTGTCGATCAGATCCGCCAGCTTATGCAGCACCGCCAGACGCGGTTCAATATCGCCTTTCGCCCAGGCAGAATGATAGAGCGCATCCGCCTGCCGCAGCGCCGCCTCCACGTCCGCATCGCTGTGCGCCGGGTACGTTTTAATAAGCTGATTGTTCGCAGGATTCACCGTCTGATAGGCCATATCGCATGTCTCCTTGTTATCGCTATTAAGGCAGTCAAAAATGCCGTTAAGGATATTAAGGGTAGTCGAGATGGCTGGCGATGCGGGTAAAGTTAGGTATATCCGGAATATTCCATAACGGTGGCTAACCGGGGCGACCGTCAGGCCGTCCCGGCGTTATCAATGCGCCAGCGCGGCGATCTCGTCGGCGGTCAGGCCGGTGATTTTCACCACCGTCTCGCGGGCAATGCCGTCGGCCAGCATCCTCTGGGCAATGCGCAGCGCCTCGGCATGCTGTCCTTCACGCTTGCCTTTTCTGCGCCACACTTCCTGTAATCGTTCGGCGATGGTCATCAATCTCTCCCTGTGCTGAGGAACCCGTTGCGCCACTTCCTGGATAAACCGGCCAAAGCGACGCGCGTTGCCAGTCTGCAGTAGATAATTAAACAGCGTTTTTATCTGCCTGTCATTAGCGTCACCGCTAAGTAAAATCGTCGTCAGCTGCTCAACAATCGCCATTAAATCGCGCTGGCGAATATGCTTCTGTATCAGCTCGAGTAATGCCACCCGCCGGTGACGAACGATCTCATCGTCGGGGATCACCGTGATATCCACCAGCGGAAAGGGCGAGGCATAAAGCTCCCTCGCCAGCTGTGGATCGGCAAAGCAGTCCAGCCAGCTGAGCGACCACGGGTATGGCGTGGTCGCTCCGTGATAGAACAGCATCGGCACCACCAGCGGCAGTCTGGTATGACCGTTATCCAGATGGCGCTGCATCGCGGCGATGGCGTAGCGCATCAGGCGAAAAGCCATTTGCACGTCCGGTGAGCTCTGATGTTCGATAACCACATAAATGTATCCCTTGCCAGACGCGGTTTTGAGTGACCACAGCACATCGGAGTACCAGGCCCGCAGGCTCTCCTCGATAAAGCTTGCCGACTCCAGCTGTAAGGTATCGAGGTCGCAGCGCTGACGCAGCGCAGGCGGTAGATGGATCGCCAGGAAATCACGCGCGATGTCGGCCTGAGTGAGAAACTGTTTAAACACCGCATCATGCGGCGTCGAGGTGGTGCCCTTTGCCATCGACTCATCCCTGCCTGCTTATCCTGCAGGGACTCTACCTCCCATGAATGTCGCTGACACCCCGGAAACCGGGATTTTACATTCCGCGACGAAAACATATTTCCCCGGACTGCAAGCGTGACATACTTTTTCGACGCGGTACGCAAATCCCGGCGGGCGACAGCCTCGGCGCAGCATGCTATAAACGATTTATCCCCTCAGCAAAGGTCGATGCGGTGAACCATACCCGAGATATTCCCCAAACCTTCTGGCGAGACGATCGCCTGCCGTGGCTGGAGCTGCGCAGCACCTGGCGCAGCCGTCAGGCCTATAAGCGCCACAGCCACCCGCAGCTCTCGGTGGGGGCGATTATCGACGGTGAAACGCGCTGCCTGTGCAATGGTCAGGAATATCTCCTGCAGCCCGGGGATCTGATCGTGATCCCGCCGCACGCGCCGCATAGCTGTAATCCGCTGCGTGACCGGCCGCGCAGCTATCATATGCTGTACCTGGAGGCGGCATGGTGCCATGCGCAGCGTCCAGATATTCCCCCTGGCGCCAGTATCACCTCGCCGCAGCCGCTGCTGCGCGACAGCCCTCTCTTTGCCTGCTTCCAGCAGATTGTCGCCCTGATGAGCCGCGGCCGCATTGAGCAACTGCCCGCCCGGCTGGCGCAGCTCCTGCACGCGCTGCCGCTGTGCGCCGCCGCGCCGCAGGCGCCACATCACGCCAGCGCCCTGCTGTTTCAGCGCCTGGCGACAGATCTGCCGGCGCCGCCATCGCTGGATAAGCTGGCCCACGACAGCGCGCTACGTAAAGAGACCGTTATCCGCGCCGTGAAACAGGATACCGGCCTGACGCCCGCCAGTTTGATCAATATGGCGCGCATTGAATATGCGAAAACGCGCTTACGTGCCGGGGACCCTATTGCCGACGTCGGCTATCAGGCCGGCTTTGCCGATCAGAGCCATTTCCATAAAACCTTCGTCAGCTATACCGCCGCCACGCCGCGGCAGTATGCGCAAAGCCGATCAATTTCCGACAATAAGTAATTTTCCACCTGGCGTAGGGTGGCCTCAGCACCATTATCGAGGCCACTATGAATACCTTATCGACTCTCTTCCCCGCCGCCTTTCCGGCGTTAGCCCTGTCCCACTTTGTCGCTCTGCTCAGCCCGGGCCCCGATTTTTTTCTGCTGGTCGGTTACGCTGTACGCTACCGGATCCGCGGCAGCCTCGGACTGTGTCTCGGCATCGCCGCCGGGAATGCGTTGTATATAGTCCTGGCCATCGTTGGCTGGGGGCTTCTGCGCCAGGCGCCGCTGCTGTTTTTGCTCATCGAGCTGTTGGGCGCAGGCTATTTACTGTGGATTGGCAGCCTGCTGATTCGCAGCCGTCCCGCGGCGCTGGCGGTGGAGAACGTTCGCGCATCATGTCCGGGGTTCGGCAAGCAGCTGCTGCTGGGGCTGGGGTCATCGCTGCTCAACCCGAAGAACGCGCTGTTTTATCTGGCGCTGATGACCTCCCTGCTGGGGCCGGCGGTTACCTTGCTGCAGCAAACGGTAAGTGGCCTGTGGATGGTCAGCGTGGTGTTCTTCTGGGATTTACTGCTGGTGAGCGCGATTGCGCTGCCGCAGGTACAGCACCGCCTGAGCGCCATCGTCTGGCGGGTCGAGCGGGCGGCGGGGGCGATCCTGATGATGTTCGGTCTGTGGATTATCTGGCGATTTTTGCACGACCTCGCCGTCAGGTTATATGCTTAAGTTTATGGAAAAACTCGCTGAACTGAAACGCGCCAAACTGCTGGCGCTGTCGCTGCTGCTGATCGCCGCCGCGCTATTTATCACCACCCTGCTGCTGCCGCCGACGCCATGGGTCAGCGCGCTGAAGGCCATTTCCGAAGCGGCGATGGTCGGGGCGCTGGCCGACTGGTTTGCGGTGGTGGCCCTGTTTCGTCGTATTCCGCTGCCCTTTGTCGCCCGCCATACCGCGATTATCCCGCGCAACAAAGATCGCATCGCCGACAACCTCGGCCGCTTTGTGGAAGAGAAGTTCCTCGATACCCCGTCGCTGGTGGCGCTGATCCGCCGCTATCAACCAGCTCTGATGCTCGGCAACTGGTTCAGCCAGCCGGAGAACGCCCGGCGGGTCGGCCAGCACCTGCTGCAGGTGATGAGCGGTTTTCTCGAACTGACCGATGACGCCCGCATTCAGCGCCTGCTGCGGCGCGCGGTGCATAAGGCGATCGATAAGGTCGACCTGACGCAGACCAGCGCCATGATGCTGGAGGGGCTGACCCGCGACAACCGCCATCAAAAGCTGCTGGATTCGCTGATAAATCAGCTGATCGCCCTGCTGCAGCGCGACAGCTCCCGCGCCTTTATCGCCCGCGGCATCGTGCGCTGGCTGGAGACCGAACACCCGCTGAAGGCCAGGCTATTACCCACCGAGTGGCTCGGCGAGCACAGCGCCGAGATGGTCACCGACGCCGTGAATACCCTGCTGGACGAGGTCACTCACGATCGCACCCACCAGATCCGCCAGACCTTTGACCGCGCGACGCAAAAGCTAATCGATAACCTGAAATCCGACCCGGAACTGGCGCAGAAGGCCGATAACATTAAAGCCTGGCTGAAAAATGATGAGACCTTCAACCGCTATCTTGGCGAAGTGTGGGGCGACCTGCGCGGTTGGGTAAAAAACGATATCAGCAGCGACGACTCGCGTATCAAGCAGCGCATCGCCGAGGCTGGCCAGTGGTTCGGTGAAACCTTACTCCGCGACGACGCGCTGCGCGAATCGCTTAACGAACACCTGGAGCAGGCGGCGCACCGGGTGGCGCCGGAGTTCGCCGCCTTCCTCACTCGGCATATCAGCGACACGGTGAAGAGCTGGGACGCCCGCGATATGTCGCGGCAGATCGAGCTTAATATCGGTAAAGATCTGCAGTTCATCCGCATCAACGGCACCCTGGTGGGGGGAACCATCGGCCTGTTGTTGTGGCTGCTCTCGCAGATCCCGTCGCTGCTGCATCTGCATATTGGTTAGCAATGATACTATCTGAACAATCGCGCTGAAAAATATTCCACAGGGAGGGCGAGATGATGCACCGGATGACCCGCTGGCTAACCCGGCACGCCGCCGCGCTGTTCTTCCCGGCGGCGCTCATTCTGTATGATTTTTCCGCCTATCTCACCACCGACCTGATCCAGCCGGGGATCCTGCACGTGGTGCGGGATTTCAACGCCGATCTGGCGCTGGCTCCAGCCTCGGTGAGCCTGTATATGGCCGGCGGCATGGCGCTGCAGTGGCTGCTGGGGCCGCTCTCTGACCGGATCGGACGGCGTCCGGTACTGCTCACCGGCGCGCTGATTTTCACCCTTGCCTGCCTGGCGACGCTGTTCACCACCTCCATGACCCAGTTCCTGATCGCCCGCTTCGTGCAGGGCACCAGCATCTGCTTTATCGCCACCGTCGGCTACGTCACCGTACAGGAAGCCTTTGAGGAAAAAAGGTCGATCAGGCTGATGGCGGTGATCACCTCCGTCGTGCTGGTGGCGCCGATCGTCGGCCCGCTCTCCGGCGCGGCGCTGATGCATTTTATCCACTGGAAAGCGCTGTTCGGCATTATCGCCGCCATGGGGCTGGTGGCCTGGCTGGGGCTGCTGTTGACCATGCCGGAGACGGTGCGCCGCGGCGATGTGCCGTTCAGCCCCCTGGGCGTGCTGCGCGATTTTCGCAACGTCTTTCGCAACCGCATCTTTTTGCTCGGCGCCGCCACGCTGTCGCTGAGCTATATTCCGCTGATGAGCTGGGTGGCGGTATCGCCGGTGATTTTAATGGACGCCGGCGGGCTGACCACCAGCGAGTTCGCCTGGAGCCAGGTGCCGGTCTTCAGCGCCGTCATCATTGCCAACCTGTCGGTGGCGCGCTGGGTAAAAGATCCCACCCGTCCGCGCTTTGTGCTGAGCGCGGTGCCGGTACAGATGCTCGGCCTGGCCATCCTGATCGTGGGAAATCTGGCCTGGCCGCACGTCTGGCTGTGGTCGGTGCTCGGCACTTGCTTCTACGCCTTCGGCATCGGGCTGATTTTCCCGACGCTGTTCCGCTTTACCCTCTTTTCCAACGACCTGCCGAAAGGCACGGTCTCCGCCTCGCTGAATATCGTGATCCTCAGCGTCAGCGCCTTATCGATTGAAGGCGCGCGCTGGCTGTGGTTCCATGGCGGGAGACTGCCCTTCCACCTGTTGGCGGTGGTCGCGGGGCTCGCCGCCGCCTGCTGCCTCGCCGGACTGTTACGCCACCAGCGCCAGTGTGCGCAAGCGGTCATTGAAGCCCGGCAGTCGTGACCCCTTTTACGGAGAAAGCCCTATCATGAGTGAGATTGAACTCAGCCCGGCGCAGCGCGACCTGCTGCGCGACAGGCTCAGCAAGTACTGCGAAGAGACGTTTAACCTCGAACTGGAGCAGTTTGACGCTGAATTTTTTGTCGACTTTATCGCCCAGGAGCTGGGGCCGCTGTTTTACAACGCCGGTATCGAAGAGGCCATCCGCACCCATCTGGCATGGAGCGAGCGGATCCAGGAAGAGATGGATTTAAAGAAGGTCTATTAACGCCGCGCGCAGACGCAGGAGATCAATAAAAGCATACAAACAACAGGGTTATAATGGCGACTCTTTCAGCATCTCCCGTGTACGGGGAAGGAAAACCATGTCGCTTATCACCGATCTACCCGCCATTTTTGACCAGTTCTCGGAAGCTCGCCAGAAGGGCTTTCTCACCGTCATGGATCTTAAAGAGCAGAACGTGCCGCTGGTGGGCACCTACTGCACCTTTATGCCTCAGGAGATCGCCATGGCGGCGGGGGCCGTGGTGGTCTCGCTGTGCTCTACCTCCGATGAAACCATCGAGGAAGCGGAAAAAGATCTGCCGCGCAACCTCTGTCCGTTAATCAAAAGCAGCTACGGCTTCGGCAAAACCGATAAATGCCCCTACTTCTATTTCTCTGACCTGGTGGTTGGGGAAACCACCTGCGACGGTAAAAAGAAAATGTACGAGTACATGGCCGAGTTCAAGGCGGTCCACGTGATGCAGTTGCCGAACAGCGCCAGCGACGCGGCCTCCCGCGCCCTGTGGAAAGCGGAGATCCTGCGCCTGCAGCAGGTGATTGAGGCGCAGTTTGGCGCGCCGATTAGCGAGGCGGCGCTGCGCGAGGCCATCGTGCTGAAAAACCGCGAACGCCGGGCGCTGGCCCACTTTTATCGTCTCGGGCAGCTCAATCCGCCGGCGCTCAGCGGCGGCGACATCCTGAAAGTGGTGTATGGCGCCACCTTCCGCTTCGACAAAACCGCGCTGATTGACGAGCTCAACGCCATGGCGGAGCGCATCCGTCAGGAGTGGCGGCAGGGTCAACGACTGGCCTCACGCCCGCGCATTCTGATCACCGGCTGCCCGATCGGCGGGGCGGCGGAGAAAGTGGTTCGCGCCATCGAAGAAAACGGCGGCTGGGTGGTGGGCTATGAAAACTGCACCGGCGCGAAGGCGACCGAGCGCTGCGTGGCGGAAGAGGGCGACGTCTACGACGCCTTAACCGATAAATATCTCGCCATCGGCTGCTCCTGTATTTCCCCTAACGATCAGCGCCTGCAGCTGCTGAGCCAGATGGTGGAGGAGTACCAGGCCGACGGGGTAATCGACGTCATCCTGCAGGCCTGCCATACCTATGCCGTGGAATCGCTGGCCATTAAACGCCATCTGCGCCAGCAGCACGACCTTCCTTATATGGCGATTGAAACCGACTATTCGACAGCGGACCTCGGCCAGCTCAGCACCCGCGTCGCCGCCTTTATCGAAATGCTGTAAGGAGCAGGCGTGATCTACACGGTTGGTATTGATTCCGGCTCCACCGCCACGAAAGGCATCCTGCTGGCGGACGGGGTGATTACGCGTCGTTTCCTCTGCCCGACCCCCTTTCGCCCCGCCGACGCCATCCATGAGGCCTGGGAGACGCTGCGCGCTGGCCTCGCGGAAACGCCCTTTTTAACCCTCACCGGCTATGGCCGCCAGCTGGTGGATTTTGCCGATAAACAGGTGACGGAGATTTCCTGTCATGGCCTCGGCGCCCGCCTGCTGGCGCCGGACACCCGCACGGTGATTGATATTGGCGGCCAGGACAGCAAGGTTATCCTGCTGGATGCCGGGGGCAACCTCAGCGACTTTCTGATGAATGACAAATGCGCCGCCGGCACCGGCCGTTTTCTGGAGGTCATTTCACGAACCCTCGGCGCCAGCGTCGAACAGCTGGACGTCATTACCGACGGCGTGGAACCGCACGCCATCACCAGCATGTGTACGGTATTCGCCGAATCGGAAGTCATCAGCCTGCGGTCGGCCGGGGTCGCGCCGGAGGCGATTCTGGCGGGGGTGATTAACGCCATGGCCCGGCGCAGCGCGAACTTTATCGGCCGCTTATCGGCGCAGGGACCGCTGCTGTTTACCGGCGGCGTCAGCCACTGCGCCGCCTTTGCCCGCATGCTGGAAAGCCATGTCGGCATGGCGGTGACAACCCATCCCGACGCCCAGTATGCCGGGGCGATCGGCGCGGCGCTGATCGGCCAGCGTCAGCGGAGGCGCGGATGACAACCTTTCTGTTTTTATTTCATTCCACGGTGGGAGTGGTGCGCACGCGCAAAGCCCTGCAGGCGGCGGGAATGACCTTCGAGGTCAAAGATATTCCCCGCCAGCTGCGCAGCGGCTGCGGGCTGTGCATCCTGCTGGAGGGGACGGAAGCCGATGCGCGAAGCTGGATCCTGCCGGAGCTGACGGCGGCGTTGTATCAGCAGGACGGGGAAGCGTGGCGCTGTCTCGCCACCTTCCCATCGGCAGGTTAATCGCTTACCACAAAGCGCGTCGCCGCGAAGCAGTTCAGCAGGCGGTGCATCAGAAAGACCAGGGTCAGCGTCACCACCAGCGAGACCGTCACCGAGGTGATGCGGTACAGATCGCTGAATACCAGATCCTGATAGGGATGCAGATTCTGGCCAAACATAATGCCGATGGTGGTGATGCTGGCGAAGCCCACCCCGGCGCCCACTTTCTCCATCACGTGCAGACGGGCGCTGAAGGCCAGCCCGAGGCCAATCAGCGGCATCATCAGGACCATGTGGTTGCTGAAGTCATAGATAATCAACTGCACCACCAGAATATACAGACAAGCCAGCACCACCCCCGCCACGCGCCAGATCGAGCTGATCACTGCCCCGCGATAGTGCATCGGGAACAGGATCAGGATCCCGGCCATCAGCGCTGACAGCGAGTCGCTGAGATCGCAGATCTGAAACACCACGAAGATGATCGTCGCCACCGTGCCGGAGAGCAGCGACTCGTGGCGGATGCGGGCGGCGTCTTTTTCAATGCGCGGCGGCGGCTTGCGCGGCTCGACGTCCGGGATCAGGTAATGCAGCAGCGCGCTTAGCGCCACCGCCAGCACGCACGCTTCCATGTTGGAGAACATCAGGGTGTGCCAGTTGCTGGTCGGGTAGCTCATAAAGTTGAGCATCGTGCTCTGACACACCACCCCCATCGACCCCAGCAGAAACAGCGGCCCCTGGCTCATAAAGCGAAAACGCATCACGTACAGGGCGAACACCACCAGCGTCATGATCACCGGCCACTGCGACAGATAGCCAACGATCAATACCATTTCGACGCAGTTCACCGCCGCGCTAAATACAAACTGGCGGGCGACATGGCGGTTGAACACTGGCACCAGCGACATCAGCATCAGCGGATAAACCACAAAAAATACGCCGTACTGCACGTCGTAGAAGGTGGAGATGCTGAGGGCAATGGTCCCGGCCACGGCGATACGCACCGTCTGGCGAAAATCATTCGCCGTGTAGACGATATTGCCGTGCGGGGTAAAGACGTGCGCCAGGGTATTAATAGACATAGTGCAACCAGCTCACCAGATGGATCTGCAGGCCGGCGAAGGTGCGGGCGAAAGGTCCCTCGCTATTGTACAGCTGCACCGTGGCGCGGGCGCCGGTCGGCAGTGGTTTCTCCAGCGGCTGATCCAGCGCGACGTGAATGCGCATTCGCTGGGCGTCGCGCACCCAACGGGTGGACTGTTCCGGCTGCGACAGCTGACCGTTAACTGCCTCCTGCCCCGCCAGAATCCCGGCATCGCTGCTGGTGACATGCGCCGGGAAAACTTCCCCCGGCAGGGCGTCAAAGACCACCGCCGCATCGGTATTTACCGCGGTGTGGCGCAGACTCTTCTCACGGAAGTCAGCGACGATATCGGTATTGTTGTTGACCAGCGCCAGCACGGCCGTCGCCGCGGTGGCGTAGATCCCCGGGTTAAGCTGCAGGTTGCTGACCATGCCGTCAGTTTCCGCACGCACTTTGGTCCAGGCCAGATTCAGCTGCGCCTCCTCCAGCGCGTTGCGGTATTTCTGCAGGGTGACGTTGCGCTTATCGTCGCGCTCGCCGCGCTGGATCAGCAGGTTCTGGATCTGCGCGTTCAGCGCCGAGACCGACTGCTCGCTGGTCTGCCAGGTGGTCCGCACCTTGTCGAGATCGGACTGCGAGACGTTCTGCATGGTGCTCAGGCGCTGATAGCGATCGAGCGTGACCTTATCGTTACGGGCGGTGTACTGCGCGGTGCGCAGGTTGGCGCGGGCGGCGGCGATTTGCGCGTCCAGCTGCTGGTTGCTCAGCTTCGCCTGTTCAAGGGCGATCTGTGCCGCTTCAACTTTATTAATGAATGGCGTTGGGTCGAGCTCATACAGCAGGTCGCCCTTTTTCACCTGGCTATTGTTATGCACGTAGACGTGCGAGACATAGCCGGAGACCCGCGACGAAACCGGGGTCACCACGCGCATGACGGTGGAGTCCGGCGTCAGCGGGATCCAGATATCGGCAACGATAAACCAGGCGAATATTGCCAGAAAAGCGGCAATACTCACCCGTACCCAGCGGGCAAATTTTTGTTCAGGCGTCATCATAGTGTGTTAGATCTTGTTATCTTCTTCGCGGATAGTCCGCAAACGGCAGGCGATTTGATTTAACGTGGCGCTGAAGGTGGCGAGGTCGGCCTCCGGGATGGTCTGGGTTACGCGCTCCTGATAGGTCTCGATCACGCGGCTCAGTTTTTCCAGAATAGCCCGCCCCTCGGCAGTCAGCGTCAGCAGGCGAATGCGTTTGTCATATGGCGATGTGGAACGCAACAGATAGCCCTGCTTTTCCAGTAATGAGAGGGTGCGCGTCAGCGGCGGCAGTTCAATCCCCTGCACCTCCGCCAGTTCGCTGACCGAGACGTTGTCTCCCAGCTGATGCAGCTGCATCAGCACCGTCCAGCTGGACTGGGTGAGTCCCGTATCGGTGATAGCGGAGTCAATAATCGCGCGCCACTGGCGCACCACCATGGCCATCCGCATCCCCAGCGGGCGGCGGGCAAACAGTTCGTCTTCAGTCACAGCTTTTCCTCTCATTGTTGAGAAGAAAATAATACTTATCAGGGTAAGTATCAAGAAACGGAAGGTCGCGTCGCATCAATTGATAAATTTCGTGAATGTTTCCCCGGCGTCGCCAGCGCTTACCGGGGCAAAGAAGAAATGATGTCTGAAAAAAACCGCACTTTTTAATTGATCTGATCCCGACGCAGGCCGATATCTTTCAGCTGTTCGTCGCTCATTTTCTGCAAAGCTCTGCGCGTTTGCTCCTGAAGCCACCATTTTTTGACAAACCGCACCAGCAGTACGAAACCGATAAATGGCTGTCTTGCCCTGTTCTCGTGAAATTCCATCCTCTACCTCCTCACCTTGCCAGAGGCTTTATCTTCACGGATTTGGGGGTGAGGAATACAGATTCACAAAACACTTTTCTTTAACATACAGATTGGCTAAAACGTACAGCAGACCCCACTTTTTACGGCCATCTGTACTGGTTATTCCATCTGTATGGCGGCAATTAAGGATACACATGACCCGCTATCAACATCTCGCGATGCTGCTGGCCGAACGCATTGAACAGGGCCTGTATCGCCACGGCGAAAAGCTGCCGTCGGTGCGCAGCCTGAGCCAGGAGCACGGCGTCAGCATCAGCACCGTCCAGCAGGCCTATCAGCTGCTAGAGCAGCAGCAGATGATTGTGCCGCAGCCGCGATCGGGCTATTTCGTCGCCCCCCGCAAGGCCCAGCCGCCGGTGCCGCCGATGTCGCGCCCGGTGCAGCGCCCGGTGGAGATCACCCAGTGGGATCAGGTGCTGACCATGCTCGACGCCCGCTACGATAAAACGATCATCCCCTTCGGCGGCGGCTCGCCGGACGTGACGCAGCCAAGCCTGAAGCCCATCTGGCGCGAACTGAGCCGGGCGATCCAGCACAACCTCACTGAGGTGTTGAACTATGACGAACTGGCCGGGCGCCGCGAGCTGCGGGAGCAGATCGCCCGCCTGATGCTCGACGGCGGATCGGTGGTGACTGCCGACGATCTGGTGCTCACCAGCGGCTGCCACAGCGCGATGTCGCTGGCCCTGTTGTCGGTGTGCCAGCCAGGGGACATCATCGCCGTGGAATCCCCCTGCTATTACGGCACCATGCAGATGCTGCGCGGACTGGGATTAAAGACGATTGAGATCCCCACCGATCCGGAAACCGGGATCAGCATCGAGGCCCTGGAGCTGGCGCTGGATCAGTGGCCGATCAAAGGGGTGATCCTGGTGCCGAACTGCAACAACCCGCTGGGCTTTATCATGCCGGACGCTCGCAAGCGCGCAGTGCTGAACCTGGCCCAGCGCCACGATATCGTTATTTTCGAGGATGATATCTACGGCGAGCTGGCCACCGAGTACCCGCGCCCGCGCACAATTCACTCCTGGGATATCGACGGCCGGGTGATGCTCTGCAGCTCCTTTACCAAAACCATCGCCCCCGGCCTGCGCATCGGCTGGATCGCCCCCGGTCGCTACTACGACAAGCTGCTACAGATGAAGTACGCCGCCAGCGGCACCAACGTCCCCTCCACTCAGCTGGCGGCCTGTAACTTTATTCGCGAAGGCCACTACCACCGTCACGTGCGGCGGATGCGGCAGATCTATCAGCGCAATATGGAGATCTATACCTGCTGGCTGCGGGAATTTTTCCCCTGCGGGATCTGCGTCACCCGGCCGAAAGGGGGTTTTATGCTGTGGGTGGAGCTGCCGGAACAGGTGGATATGGTCTGTGTCGCCAAACAGCTGTGCCGGCTGAAGATCCAGGTCGCGCCGGGCTCGCTGTTTTCCGCGGCGGGCAAGTATCGCAACTGCGTCAGGATCAACTGCGCCCTGCCGCCGACCGAGAAACATAAAGCGGTGATGGTGAAGCTGGGAGAAGCGGTGAAGGTGGCGATGGAGTGAAGTGCAACCTGTTCTCCCCGGTGGCGCTGCGCTTACCGGGGCGACGGGTTACCCCACGTCTGCAAGGCAGCTTCACTGGTCAAAAAACACCATCCCCTTATACGGCTGTTCGCGGCAGGCGGCCAGGCGCTGGGCGAGACTGCCGACGTGCAGCTCCAGCTTGTGGCCGTCGGGGTCGAGGAAATAGTGCGAGGCGCCTTCGCTACGGTTCAGCTTCCACACCGCCACGCCGGCAACCTCAAGGCGAGCGGCGAAGCGGGCGAAATCCGCTTCGCTGATGCTAAACGCATAATGGGTGTAGTCGCTCTCCTCCGGCGGAGTGACACGCCGCTGCGGATCCAGCGACAGGCACAGCCACAGATCGCCGCAGGAGAGATAGGCGCCGCTGTCCCAGCGGGCGTGCAGCGTCATGCCCAACAGCTGCTGATAAAACGCCACGCTCGGCGCCAGCTGGCTGACCGCCAGGGTCAGGTGATTCAGTCCGCTCAGCATGTCTGTTCCTCCAGTGAATTTACAATGAACTGGCGCAGCCATTGATGCGCCGGGTCGCGGTGCCAGCGTTCGTGCCACAGCATCAGCATCTCAAAGCCGGCGACCGCCAGCGGCGGCTCGACGACCACCAGCCCGCTCTGCCCGCGCACCAGCCGCTCCGGCAGCATCGCCACCAAATCGCTGTTGCGCAGGGTCTCCAGCATAAACAGGAAATGTGGCACAGAGAGGACAACCCGCCGCGTCAGGCCAAGGTTCGCCAGCGCGGTATCGGTCGCCGCGCTGAAGCCGCCCCCGTCCGGGGAGACGATCGCTTGCTCCAGCTGACAGAACGTTTCCAGACTCAACCCTTGCCGCAGCGCCGGATGCCCGGCCCGACCCGCCAGCACGTAGCGCTCGCGAAACAGCAGGCGCTGATGCAGCCCCGGCGGCGCGCCCTCGCGGGTATGGAAGCAGAGATCCACTTCATCGCTGGCCGCCTGCTGCTCCAGACGCGCCGGCTGGAGCTCAAATACCGCCAGCCGACTGCCGGGAGAGGCCAGGCGTAGCCTGCCCAGCAACGGCAGGAGGATCGCCGAGGCCATATAGTCCGTCGCCGCCACCCGCCAGGTCTCCGCCGCCGTCGCCGGATCAAAAGGGCTGACCGGCGCCACCGCCTGCTCCAGCGCGGCTAACGCGGCGCGCAGCGGCTGGCGAAGCTCATCGGCGCGGGCGGTGGGCTGCATGCCGCGCGGGCCCGGCATCAGCAGCGGGTCGGCAAACATCTCCCGTAACCTGGCGAGCTGAATACTCACCGACGGCTGCGACAGATTAAGCCGCTGCGCCGCCCGGGTGACGTTGTTTTCACTGAGCAGCACGTCGAGCGTGCGCAGCAGATTGAGATCCAGACGATGTAAATTAATCACAGCTATACCTGGGATTGAAGTAATTAATTTCTACTATAGCGCCAGCTTTCCTACTCTGCAGATCTTCCCACTTCAGAGGTGATGTTATGAAAGTACTGCTGATTTACGCCCATCCGGAACCGCGCTCCCTCAATGGCGGACTCAAAGATTTCGCCATCCGTCATCTGCAGCAGGCCGGTCATGAAGTCCAGGTGTCCGATCTCTACGCCATGCGCTGGAAGGCCGGGTATGACGCCGACGACAGCGGCGCGCCGCCGGTCGGCGAGTTCTGGCGTCCTACCCTTGATTCAAAACAGGCCTTTTCGCAAGGAACTCAAAGCGCGGATATCGCAGCCGAGCAGGAAAAGCTGCTGTGGGCCGATACGGTGATTTTTCAGTTCCCGCTGTGGTGGTTCTCGATGCCGGCGATCATGAAAGGCTGGATCGACCGGGTATACGCCTGGGGCTTTGCCTATGGCGTCGGCGAGCACAGCGACCGCCACTGGGGCGATCGCTATGGGGAAGGCACCTTCGTCGGCAAGCGGGCAATGCTGATCGTCACCGCCGGCGGCTGGGCGGAACACTATTCACCGCGCGGGATCAATGGCCCCATCGACGACATCCTGTTCCCCATTCAGCACGGTATGCTGTTCTATCCCGGCTTCGAGGTGCTTCCGCCGCTGGTGTTCTACCGCACGGATAAAACCGATGCCGGGCAATTCGCCAACCAGTGCGCCACCCTGGCCGGGCGGCTGGACACGCTTTGGCAAACTGAGCCCATTCCATTTCGCCGGCAAAATCATGGCGACTATCTGATCCCATCGCTGACGCTTCGCCCGGAGCTGGTGCCGGGGCAAAGCGGCCTGGCGGTGCATCTGGCAACGAAATAAACCTCAACGCGATAGCCCTTCCGGGTTATCGCTTTCATTAATATGACAATTTGTGAGCCTCCACGCATTAACGGCATCCCGTCCCGCGAAGCCGCCTCTCATATTGATAGCGATCAAAAATAATCATACCGTCTGGTCGGTATGATTCCGGCCATGAATATGGAAGCCCAGCATCGTAAAAAAGATCCCGTCCGTCTCCACCGTCAGCTGCTTGAATCGGCGGCGATGATTGCCGGCCGGGACGGTATCGCCGCCCTGTCGCTGAACGCTGTCGCCCGCGAGGCTGGGGTCAGCAAAGGCGGACTCCTGCACCATTTTCCCAATAAGCAGGCGCTGATTTTCGCTCTGTTCGCCAGGCTGCTGGCGATTATGGAAAAGGCGATTAGCGAACTGATGGCCGCCGATAACATCGCTTACGGGCGCTTTACCCGCGCCTATTTACACTATCTGTCCAATCCGCAGCTGACGGACACGCACGAAAGCCGTCAGCTGATGGTGCTCTCGCTGGCGATGCCGGACGAACCGGTGCTGCGAAAATGCTGGCGCGACTGGATGCTTGGCCACCTGGCGCAAGGCGATGCGCTGGATAACGGCCCAACCGGTACCCTGGTTCGCTACGCCGCCGACGGCATCTGGTTATCTGAGCTGACCGAGGGGCGCACCATGAGCAGCGAACACCGCCGGTCGCTGGTGAACGATCTGACCAAAATGACGCTTCCCGCATGAAGCGAATAGAGTGAGGCCGCGATGCGCTACAACATCAATGCCCGTCTCATTTATGATGCAACGGACGGCACGCTAACCCTGCCCGGCAGCGATGAACCGGATAGCCAGCTATCCATCACCGCCAGCGCGCTGCTCTATTTTTTTCTCCGCCATACCGGCGTGGTCAGTCGCGATGAAGTGTTGAAAAAAGTCTGGGACGATAACGGCTTAACGTCTTCCAACAGCAACCTCAACCAGTATCTGAGCATGCTGCGCAAAACCTTCCGCCACTACGATATCGATAACATTATCGTCACCGTGTCGCGCGGCATGCTGCAGCTGAATCAGGATCTCAGCATCGAACTGCTCGACGCCGGGCCGGCGCTGGCCGATGCCGCTAGCCCTGCCGAGTCGCCTGACGAACCCGCGGTGTCAGAAAGGGAAACCACACCGCCTGCCGCTTCACCACATGCGCGCGGGATGTGCTGGTATCTGTCCGGCGGCTGCCTGCTGGTCATCGCCCTGCTGCTGATGGCATTCACTTTTGCCGGCACCCACGTCGCCCGGCCAATTAATCTGACGCTGATGAACCACAGCCAGTGCGAACTGCTCGCCAGCGACGAAATGCTGCGTTCGGTCTCGGCGACGGCCTATGGTAAGAATTTTGATGAGGTGCGTCAGCGACTGAAGCTCAGCTGCAAGCCGGGCGAGCGTTTTGTTTTCTTCTATGGCGACCGGCTGGAGACCAACGGCCTGGGCCGGGTGTTTCTCGCCCACTGCGCGATGCACGAAGACAACCCTTTTAGCTATTGCGATAACTACTTTTACTACTCCTGGAAACCGCAATGAGACTCGCGCCCCGCACCTTTTTCGCCCTCTCTGCCCTCGCGTTTATCGCCGCCGCCGGGTTTAGCGCGTGGCGCCTGCTGCCGGATGCCAACGACGGCGTGATGAGCTGCTCCACCAAAGCGATCATGCGTTTTGAGAACATGGAAAAAGAGAATGTGAACGGCAATATCCATTTTAATTTTGCCGCTAATGGCAACGGTTCGATGGTAGTGGAAGGCTATACCGATTCTGCCGCCGGCTGGCTCTACCTGCAGCGTTACGTCAAATTCAGCTACACCAGCCAGCGCATCTCGGCAACCGAGCGCCACTACCGCATCAAGAAGTGGGAATCCAGCGCCTCGTCCATCGACGAATCGCCGGATGTCATCTTCGACTATTTCATGCGCGAGATGTCCGACAGCCACGACGGCCTGTTCCTCAATGCGCAAAAGCTTAACGACAAAGCTATCCTGCTGAGCTCAATCAACTCACCGCTCTACATATGCACGCTGAAGTCCGGCAGCACGCTTAATTAACCCGTCCCCCCTGTACCGCCGCGAGGAAAATGCGCCCTCGCTCACGCTCGAGTATTGCCCCCTTTTCCCTGGATGCTAAAAGCGCACGTTTTGCGTTTAGCTTCGACGCCAAAACTTGAGCATACCCACAATTATAACGTGGCTATATTACCGACTTCTGGCAAGTAATTATCATCTTATTAACATTCATCTTCCGCCGATAAATAGATTAAAAAAGCGCCATACCATCATAAAAATCAATACGCATAGAACAGAACGAAAAGATAAAAAGAAGCCTAAAAAAAGCTAAATCACAGAGTAAAAAACTAAAATATTCATCTACACGGATTTAAATTTCACTTCCCTTCCCATTCCCTATAGTGAACCCCGAACGCCGCTTCCGCGTGTTGATGCCGTTACGCGGACGGTTTTCCCGAATCACAAAACCTGTTCTGGAGGAGATCACGATGGGTGATGCATTGGGGCTTATCGAAACCAAAGGTCTGGTGGCCTGTATTGAAGCAGCGGACTCGATGTGTAAAGCCGCCAACGTCGAACTGATCGGCTATGAAAACGTCGGCTCCGGCCTGGTCACCGTGATGGTGAAAGGCGACGTCGGCGCGGTAAAAGCGGCGGTGGATTCCGGTGTGGAATCGGCGCAGCGCATCGGAGAAGTGGTGACCTCGCTGGTCATCGCGCGTCCGCATAACGACATCAACAAAATCGTCATTAAACACAAGGCCTGAAGGCCAGGAGAACGCAAATGGGTGATGCATTAGGTCTGATCGAAACCAAAGGTCTGGTGGCCTGCATTGAAGCAGCGGATGCGATGTGTAAAGCCGCCAACGTCGAACTGATCGGCTATGAAAACGTCGGTTCCGGCCTCGTCACCGCGATGGTGAAAGGCGACGTCGGCGCGGTGAAAGCGGCGGTGGATTCCGGCGTCGAATCGGCGCAGCGCATCGGCGAAGTGGTGACCTCGCTGGTCATCGCGCGTCCGCATAACGACATCAACAAAATCG
>NZ_JBEAJA010000052.1:0-67323 GCF_040064755.1 Klebsiella sp. GB_Kp056
CGAACTACCCGATAAAAGAGCCCGTCAGGATGAAGGAGCCCCCCGTATGTCCGAAATAACCGAAACCCATGCCGCCTGGGTCCCGCCGTCGTTTCCACCGCAGGGACGTCTGCCGGGCCGGGCGCTGGAGGTTGGTCAGAACTACTATCAACAGAACAGCGACGAGCGGCGCTATCATCAGGAACTGTGCCTGGCTGCCGGACGGCGCGTGGAGCCGCCGTGCTGCAAGACGCTACATATCAGCCTGTTTTTCGACGGTACCGGCAATAACTTAAATCATGACTTTTTTATCGCGAACCCGAAACATCCGACCAATATCGCCCGGCTGTTTCGGGCGACTATTGGAACGGGTACGGCTGGCGGGGTGCCGTCTGATGATCAGAGCAAGCTGTTTGATGGAGACGGCGAGGGAGACGGGAAATATTTTAAATTCTATATGCCCGGCGTGGGCACCCCCTTCCCGGAAGTGAATGATCCCGACTATTCCACCATGGGTCTGGTGGGGGCAGTTAAGGGGGAGGACCGGATTAACTGGGCGCTGCTGCGCATAATCGATGTGCTGATGTTTAGTGCCACCGAAAAATGGCTGACCACCACAGAGAGTCGTCGTTCACTGAAAGAAATGAGCACCAACTGGAACCTGCTGGGGTTTGGTGGCAGCCATAACCGCTATGAAGAGTTCACTCGTTTGCTGAATGGTCTTGCCCCGAAACTGATGCCGATGCTGATTCAGCCTGAGCCGGGCAAGCCGAAACTGACAGGCATCAAACTGTATGTCTATGGTTTTTCCCGCGGCGCGGCCGCGGCGCGCACCTTTGTGCGCTGGCTGAGCGAACTGCTGCCCCCGCCGGCGGCGGAGGGTGAAAAACCGCCGCAGTGCCTGCAGACAGGCGGGATGCAGTTGCCCCTCAGCGTGGAGTTTCTCGGGCTGCTGGATACGGTGGCCTCCGTCGGGGTGGCGCATGTTGTGCCGGTTGCCGACGGGCATATGTCCTGGGCAGACGGCACGATGGAGCTGCCGGATGATGAAACCTATGGCGGGCTGATAAAAAAATGTGTTCACCTGGTCTCCGGGCATGAGCAGCGTCTCTGCTTTCCGCTGGACTCGGTGCGACGGGCAAACGGTAAATACCCGCCCTGTGCCACTGAGGTGGTTTACCCGGGGATGCACTCGGATATCGGGGGAGGGTATCCGCCGGGGGAGCAGGGGAAAGCGAATGGTGAGGATGATGCACTGTTACTCTCACAGGTAGTTTTGCATGACTTATATGCTTCGGCATTTGCTTTTGGTGCGCCACTTAAAGTCCCACCGACCACATTACCGCGAGATCTAAACCGGCAGCTTTGGCGAGCCATGTCGCCAGATTTGCAGGAAGAATTTGTAATTGATACACCACTAGTCAACCGCTTCAACGCCTGGCGCGAACTCACTCTGGGCCAAACCACGCCGAAAACGTTCGATCCCGAAGCAGCCTCTCACTACGAACCACTTGCCGCCGGCGGCAGCCTGGAAACCGTCATTGCTGAGCAGATGGCCTGGATCACCGCCTGGCGCATCGACCGCTATGCCAGAGGCTCGATGCTGAAAACGCCATTCTATCAGCGCGCCACGAATACCGAAGCGCTGCCTGCCGCGCGGAAGGCGGCAGAAGAGATTCGTGATGAAAAACAGGCGGCGGTGCTCAGGGCTCGCCAGAACCAGATAGCAAACCAGCCTCCTGACAGGATGGATGAGCTGGTTCTGCAGCCGGGCGTGAAGGATTTTGACCCAAAGATGGATCAAACCCAGCTGTTCGACGCGGCGAAGGAGTTCGGAAAGGATTACCACGACGGTTACCGTATCCCGGAGAACCTGGCGCAGCTGGTGCTGGATACCGTGCTGCAGCCGGTGATTTTCATTCTGAATACCGATGATGAAGCGCAGGAATACCGGCGCATGAAGCGTGACGGAGAGGCCCGGGTGGCCGTCCTGTTCCCCGCGGCCGGGGAGGCCAGCAACGCGGAGCAGCCTGCCGGGCTGGTGAGGGCGCTGTTTGATGACCAGGTGCATGACTCACGCGCCTGGTTTATGTATGCCGTGCTCGGCACGCGCGAGATGTGGACCGGCTACTTCCGCTACCGGATGATTTACTTCGGCGAGCGCTGCAGTAAGCCGCTCTCGCCGCTGGTGCTCGCCGGAGACCTGGTGGGTTTTGCGACCGTGACTGCGGGCGTCGTGCTCAGTTTCCGGCAAAAGTCCCTGACCGGCAAGCTGGCCGGGCTGGCCGCTACAGGCGCCGTGCGCTCGCTGGAGGTGGCGGTGCTGGACAAGATAACCGGGGAAGCGCTCCCAGAGCTGCCCGGAGGGGAGCAGTTGCGGGCCTTTACCCACGAGCCGGGGACCGTTGTCGCACAGCAAAAGGCGCGGAAAGCGGAACAGCAGATGGCGCGGGGGCAAGCCGCGCTGCCGGCCAGCTGGCTTGAGGACGTTCTGACGACAACGGTCTGAACGCGGATAAGGAGGATCCGATGAATAAAGTCATCCGCAAAGGAGATACCCTGCGGGAGTATGGTGGCAGGGTGCTGATGGGGCATTATCAGTGTTTTGGTCTGGGATTCGCCTGCAAGGGCGACCCGGTCAAGTGTAACAAACACGGTATGACGACCATCGCTGAAGGCAGCGCGCGAACCACTATTGATGGCCAGCCGGTTGCGCTCCACGGTCATCGCTGCGCCTGCGGCTGCACGCTGGTCAGCTCTAACCCAGACTGCGGGGTTGATCAGTGAGGCCGGTACCGGAGTATCCCCCGTACAAATACGCGCGACCGCCTGGTACGGCCAGGTGGCTATCGGTTTCGGCCCTGCTGGTTCTGCTTAGCGGCGGGATCAGCGCTTTACTTCCCTCGTCAGAAGGAAAAAGCGCCCTGGCCGGCACCGGGATCCTGTTGGCCCTGGCGCTGGCAGGTACCGGCTGGTTGATCCGGCTGCTGTACTACCGCATGAGCGTGCATAACGCCAGGTTCTATGACCAACTGGTGGCATACGAACAACAGCAATGGTGGGCGGAGCATCGGCAGCCGATCGGGTTACAGGACGGTCTGCTGCTGGGCCCCGCGGGCAAAACGACCACTGACTGGCTGCGGGTGCTAAGCCGTCACGAGCGTCCGCCAGAGGAAGAGAACGAGGGCGGCGGCAGGGCGCTGCGAGCACCATACCTTTCAGTTTCTGAGGCTATCGCCCGCGAAAAACGGCTGGCGGAACTACTGGTGATGGAATGGCAACGACAGCGCAGTGAAAGAACGCTTACTCCGCCGCTGCGTTGCTACTGGCAGGGAACGGAACTCGCCTGGCAGGCGTTTCGTGCACAGATGACCCTCACTGTTGCGCAGATGACACTACCATCCCGCCCGCATACCTGGTGTGGGGAGGCCAGCCTCGCGGAGATAGCACACACTCTGGCCGAAGCTGACCCCCACGACACTGTGCTTATCGCCGGATGTCAGGTGGTTGTCGCCCAGACGGGGGCAGTGCAACCCGCCGGAGAGTCTGCGGTACTGTGGCTCGCCGGACGGGACGGTCCGGTGCACCTGACCAGGGGGGAAACCTATTGCGCAGAAAAAGGGGAGGCCCTGACTGCTGTAGCCGCTCGTGTGCTGGAGCAGAACGAACTGAGCGGCCCCCCGGAAGCCTGTGCGCTGTTTTTTCAGCCGGGACTGGAAGCGCTGGCGCACAGCGGTTGGGATATCAACCTGTATCGCCAGGATGCCTGTTGGGGAGACATCGGCGAGATGGAAGGCTTGACCGTTCTGTCGCTGGCGGCGATCTACGCCGCGCACTACCAACAACCGTGTGGCTGGATAGCCCGCGATCCCTTGAATACCCTCGCAATTGGAATTGTAAAACCTGATGGACAACGTCAATAAACCTGCAGCTATCTCTGTGGCGGCTACGGTTATCGTCAGTATTGCTGCGGTCACGCTTCTGGTGCTCCTGGGCGGGCTGGCATGGTGGCTGTGGGCGATGGATCATGCCACGCAGTGGGAAACGCTGCGCCCGTTTATCGCCATGGGCTTTATTATCTGGGGGATGGCGCTCAGCCTGCTGGTACTGGGGTTTATGGCCTTTCGACTGCTGATAAAAGATAAGGTTAAGCCTTCAGCAGCGCCTGTGCGGCAACCCGCCAGGCCCGATGGGCGCGAAGCCCTTTATGCCCCGCTGAAAAAGCACCTTCACGCACGTTACCGCCTGCGCTGGCACCGCAAAGCCCGCCTGCTTTTAGTCACCGGCGACGATGAGGAAATAGAACAACTGGTTCCCGGCCTACAACGGCAGCACTGGCTTGAAGGCAACCGCACCGTGCTGATTTACGGCGGCAGCCTTGCATCGGAGCCTGACCGAAAAAAATACATCGCGCTACGCAAGCTGCGCCGCGGCCGTCCTCTGGACGGGATTGTGCGGGTGATGCCATCGTCTCTCACCCTGACGCCGCAGATAAGCGAAAACGACCTGCGCGGGCTGGAAAAAATTAGCGAACTGCTGGGCTATGCCGCTCCGGTTTGGCTGTGGAAACTGTGCGGCAGTGAGTGGTCGCAGGCTGACCGCGCGGTGCAGGCGGTAGGGGTTAGCTTCCCGTTACGCGCTACCGAGGACGATGTCGCCCGTCAGCTTGCGCAGATGCTGCCCACGCTGCGGGAGCAGGGGATGCGCCAGATCGCGGAGGAGACCCGCCACGACTTCCTGCTGCGTCTGGGGCAGCAGCTTCTCGACGGGGGGATCGCGCAATGGCGCTGGCAGCTGGCGCCATGGCTGACCGCCTCGCGGCAGCGGTTTGCGCTGCGAGGCCTAATGTTTAGCCTGCCGGCGCCTCGTACCGTAGATCCTTATCAGGAGGCTGATGCCTCGCCTGCGGGCCAGCCTCATCTCCTGACGCTGCCCGCCACCTGGCAGGGAATCGTCGATGACTGCCGCCGTTTACGCGGGCATCACGTGGGAATGGCGTGGGAGCGGGGCCTGGCGTGCGGTCTGATGGCCATCCTCGGCCTGTGGGCGGCGGGACTGCTGCTCTCCTTTACCCTTAATTACAGCCAGATTGTTTCGGTAGCGGGAAAAGCCCGTGACCTGGTGACCCACCCCTCTGTTTCTGACTATCAACTGACGGCCCTCCATGCCCTGCGCAATGAGGCCGGCCGTCTCGTGCACGATGGCCAGAAGGGAGCGCCCTGGTATCGGCGCTTTGGTCTGGACCATCATCAGCAACTATTAGACGCCGTCCTGCCCTGGTACGGCGTGGCAAACAACCGCCTGATACGTGACCCGGCCAATGTCGCGCTGCAGCAGGCGCTCAGCGCGCTGGTCAACTCCGCACCCAATAGCGACCAGCGAGCCCGGCTGGCGAAACCGGGCTATGACCAGCTGAAAGCCTGGCTGATGATGGCTCGTCCGGATAAAGCCGATGGCACCTTTTTCGCGCAGACCATGAAAACGGTCCAGCCAACGCGAAAGGGGATCTCGACCGGACTGTGGCAAAGTCTGGCGCCGGATCTGTGGGCCTTTTATCTCTCCCTGCTGCCCGAGCGGCCAGAGTGGAAGATCATCCCGGATGCACAACGTGTCAGTCAGAGCCGTCAGGTTCTGTTGCAGCAGATAGGTCGCCGCAATGCCGAAAGCACCTTGTATGAGAACATGCTCAAATCCGTGCGTCGTAATTTTGCCGATGTATCGCTGGAAGACATGACCAGTGGCACCGATGCGCGCCGCCTGTTTACCACCGATGAAGTGGTCCCGGGGATGTTTACCCGCCAGGCATGGGAAGGCGGCATTCAGCAGGCCATTGATAAGGCAGCCAGCTCGCGCCGGGAGGAAATCGACTGGGTGCTGAGCGATTCGCGCAAAACGGTGTCGACAGACCTGTCGCCGGAGGCGCTGAAAGCGCGTTTGACCCGACGCTACTTCACCGATTTCGCTGGCAGCTGGCTGAATTTTCTCAACAGTCTACGACTTAATCCGGCGACCAATATCGCCGATGTTACCGACCAGCTCACGCTGATAAGCGATGTCCGCCAGTCGCCGCTGATTGCCCTGATGAATACCCTTGCCTGGCAGGGGCAGGCGGGGCAACAAAGGGAGGGGCTGTCGGACAGCCTTATTAAATCGGCCAAAGATCTGGTGGGCGGAAAAGACAAGCCGGTCATCGACCAGTCGGCAGCCGGGCCGCAGGGGCCTCTGGATGACACGTTCGGCCCACTGCTCCAGTTAATGGGGAAAAACACGGGCAGCAACGTCATGTCGGCCGACAGCACCCTGAGCCTGCAAACCTATCTGACCCGTATCACCCGCGTGCGCCTGCGTCTGCAGCAGGTTGCGAATACCTCCGATCCGCAGGAGATGATGCAGACCCTGGCGCAGACCGTCTTCCAGGGGAAAAGCGTCGACCTGACCGACACGCAACAATATGGCAGTCTGATTTCGGCAAGCCTTGGCGAAGAGTGGAGTGGCTTCGGTAACACTCTGTTTGTGCAGCCGCTGACTCAGGCCTGGGAAACCGTGCTTCTGCCGTCGGCGGCCAGTCTGAATGATAAATGGCGCCGATCGGTAGTCGCCAGCTGGCACACCGCTTTTGACGGCCGCTTTCCGTTTGCCGCCAGCAAAAGCGACGCCTCTCTGCCGATGCTGGCTGAGTTTGTGCGCAAAGACAGCGGGCGAATCGAACGTTTTCTTACGACGGAGCTGAACGGTGTTCTGCATAAAGAAGGTAGTCAGTGGGTGCCGGATAAGGTCAACAGTCACGGCCTGGTCTTTAATCCAGCCTTTCTGCGCGCCATCAACCAGCTAAGCCAGCTGTCCGACATTCTTTTCACCGATGGCAGCCAGGGCATCAGCTTCGAATTGCAGGCCAGGCCTGTTGCACAGGTCGTGGAGACACAGCTGACGATAGACGGCCAAAAGCTGCGCTATTTCAATCAGATGGCCGACTGGCAGACTTTCCGCTGGCCGGGGGAAACGTATAAACCCGGCGCTCTGCTGACCTGGACCACCGTCAATGCGGGCACGCGTCTGTTTGGTGACTACAGCGGAACCTGGGGTTTTATTCGCTGGCTGGAGCAGGGTAAACGCCAGCAGCTCGAACGCAGCCAGTGGATGATGAGCTTCACCGCTCCGGATGGCCGCACCCTGCAGTGGGTACTGCGCTCCCAGCTTGCGAGCGGCCCGCTGGTGCTTCTGGCGCTGCGCGGATTGACCCTGCCGGATCAGATTTTCACTGTCGATGCGGCTGAGAGCGCACAGGCCCTGACGGCGGGGGTAGGGAATAGTGACATGGATGAGATGGAAAAATGAGTATTTTACAAAATCTGGTTGCCGCCAGTCAGTTGGATGAAAGCGTACTGCGCCAGCAGGCCCGGTCACGCCAGGAAAACTGGCAGTCATGGCTTGCGCCAATCAGTGATAGCCAGCCCACCGGCAGCGATCCGGGCTATGACGATGATTTTCAGCGTATCCGCGAGGAGGTCAATAAGATCTCCGGCGTCGATACCGAACTGATTTGCCAGCTGGCAGAAAAACTGCTGACTCATACCTGCAAGGATCTGCGCGTGATCACCTTTTACGTGTGGGCGCGTCTGCAGCAGGATGGCGAAACCGGTCTGGCCGAGGGCGTTACGCTGCTTGCGGCAATGCTTGAGCGGTTTGGGGATATGCTCCATCCCCAACGTGAACGTAGCTGCAAATCGGCGCTGGAATGGCTTGGCAGTCGCCGGATGTCGGACAGTCTGTCTCTTTATCCGGAAGTCGACATGACCACTATGCAGGTCATTATCGGGGCGTTATTGCTGACGGAAGCCTCTTTTGCCGTATTGGCTGAGGCCTCTCGCCCCGATCTTTCCGGGCTATATCAGCTCCTGGAGAACCGACTGGTGCAAAGCGGCGGCGCCCGCAGCCTGGTGCCGCAGACCAGCCGCGAAGAACACGATCTGCTGCCCCAACATGCAGACACCGCACCGGTAATGCATACCGTCACGTCAGGACGTGATTTGCTCGACCAGGTTAAAGTGCTGGCGAAATATCTGCGTGAGTGTCCCGGCGGATGGCTGGCAGGTCATCATCTGATGAAGAGTGTGCGTTGGGATACTTTAACGGAATTACCGCCGCTGGATGCCTCCGGCCGGACCCGGCTATTGCCTCCAAAGCCGGAGAGTAAAGCCCATCTTAAGCGGTTGTATTTACAGAAAAGCTGGTCAGAACTGCTGGAGCATACGGACACGCTGTTGGCGCAAGGCGTCAATCATCTGTGGCTGGACGTGCAGTGGTACGCCTGGCAGGCGCTGCTGAAACTGGATGCTGACACTGTACGGGCCGATATCCTGTGCCGGGATATGAAAGGGCTACTGGCTCGTCTACCGGGGCTGGAAACCCTGGCGTTTAACGATGGTACGCCATTCGCCGATGAAGTGACGCTCAACTGGCTTAACGAACATGTTCTGGATGAGATGGCCGGATGGCAAGGTGAGCCGGTGATGGCGGCGACCAGCACTGATGAGGTGCTGTCGCTGGAGTCAGAAGTGCTCGCCCGCGCGGACGATGAAGGTATTGAGTCGGCGCTGAACTGGTTACAGGCGCAACCGGGCTATACCACCAGCCGCAATCGGTGGCTGATGCGCTTATTGATGGCGCGGGTCAGCGAGCAGTACGGAAAAAATGAAATAGCGCTGCATCTGCTGGCGGAACTCGACAGCCGTGCCCGGGAGATGACGCTCGAACAATGGACGCCGGAGCTTATCTTTGAGATCAAAGCCCGCCGACTCCGGCTACTAAGAGGCAAGGCCGGGCGCAGTGAGGCAGAAAAAAATCGCTTGCAGCCAGAGATGGAGTCTTTGCTTGCCGGGCTTATCGCTCTGGATCCCGCTCGCGCTGCGGTGCTGTGCGCATAATTGACGCGTCAACCGCACCTCATTACTTGCATCTGCTGTCTTCTGCATATCTGAAAGCTATTACTTCTTCTGGTGACTTATGGACGATTTAACCCTGCGTTATTACGACGCTGAAATGCGCTACCTGCTGGAAGCGGGTGAAGAGTTTGCCCGCGCTCATCCTGAGCAGGCGGCAATGCTCAATCTTGACAAAGCGGGCGCCCGCGACCCCTTTGTCGAGCGTCTGTTTGAAGGTTTTGCCTTCCTGATGGGCCGCATGCGCCAGAAGCTCGATGACGATCTGCCCGAACTCACCGAAGGCGTGGTCAGCCTGCTGTGGCCACATTATTTACGTACCATTCCTTCCCTGTCGGTCGTGGAATTCACCCCCGACTGGCAGGAGATGAAAGAGCCGATGACGATGGCTAAAGGCTTTGAAGTGCTTTCCCGGCCGATCGGTGAAAAGGGCACGCGCTGTCGGTACACCACCACCAAAGCGATCGCTCTGCAGCCGTTGTCCCTGGAGCGCGCTCAGCTGACCACCGATACGGATGGCCGGTCGGTGATCACGCTGCGCTTTAACTGCAGCAGCCTGACGGACTGGCGCCGGATCGATCTCAGCCATATCCCGCTGTACTGCAACGCCGATGCGCCGCTGGCCTGCGCCATGCACGAGGCCTTTACCCTCAATGTGGCCAGGATGTGGCTGCGCGTACCCGGTGAGGAGGACAGAAAGCCGCTGGACGGGTATTTCAGCGCGCTGGGGTTTGGCGAGGATGACGGCCTCTGGCCCGAAGATGGCCGCAGTTTTCGCGGCTACCAGCTGCTGCTGGAGTATTTTACCTTCCGCGAAAAGTTCATGTTCATCGACCTGCGCGGGCTGGAGACGGTGGCTTTCCCGGCCGGGATGGCGTGGTTTGAGATCGACGTCGTGCTGGCGGAACGCTGGGAACATGACTTCCGCTTCAGCGAAAAGCAGCTGCGCCTGCACTGCGTACCGGCGATCAACCTGTTCCCGCTGGAGTCCGATCCGCTGACCATCAATTCCCTGCAGACAGAATACCTGCTGCGCCCACTGCGCGTGCAGGACGGCCACACTGAAATTTACACCGTCGATTCCGTGATCTCCTCGAGCCAACAGGCTTACGCGCCGTTCTCAAGCTTTCGTCACAAAGGCGGCATGATGCGTCATGACGCGCCTGATTATTACTATCATACCCGGGTTCGCCGTGGCCCCTCCGGGTTGCATAACACCTGGCTTATCGTCGGCGGGGAAGCCTTTGACAAGCATACCGTACCGGAAGATGAAAGCCTGTCGCTCACCCTCACCGGAACCAACGGCCAGCTTCCGCGTCGTGCGCTGCAGAGCACCGTGCTCGATACGGTGATGAAAACCACCTCGGCCAGCGTCGCGGTTCGTAACCTCTGCGCGCCGACGCTCCCGTGCTATCCCCCTGCCCAGGATCGTTTTCACTGGCGGGTGCTGAGCCATCTGGGCAGCAGTTTTCTTTCCCTGATGGACAACGCTGAAGTCCTGCGAGGCACCCTGGCGCTGTATGAATGGACCGACAGCGAGATGAATCGTCGGCGTCTGGAAGCCATCCTCGAGGTGAAGCACCGCGCAACAGAGCGCTTTGCACAGGGCCATCTGGTGCGCGGCGTGCAAATTGAAGTCACCCTCGACAGCCACGGCTTTGCCGGACGAGGCGATATATGCCTGTTTGGCGAGATGCTCAGCCGCTTCTTTGCGCTCTACACCGATATCTACTTGTTCAACCGCCTGATTATCATTCTGCAACCAACCGGAGAACGACTGGAATGGGAAGAGAAGCACAGCCGACGCATTCCCGGCTGATGCCGCGTCTGGAGGCCGACCTGCCGCGGATCAATTTTTACCGCTTTTGTCAGCTTCTGGAGCGACAGCAACCCGATAAACCGCTGCTGGGGGAGACCAGCCATCCGGCTGACGATCCGGTACGTTTTCATCCGCATCCGGGGATGGGATTCCCCGCCAGCGAACTCAGAGCCGTGGAATACGATGAGGCCAATGACAGCGGGCCGCCGGTCATTCGCACCACCTTTATGGGCTTGTACGGTGTCGATTCGCCGCTCCCGACGGCCTGGCTCGATGATATCGCCCAGCGCAGGGAAGGGCATGAAGCGCTGCAGGGGGTGCTGGATATCTTCAGTCACCGGATTATCACGCAGTATTACCGCATCTGGCGGAAATACTGCTGGCCCGCCACCTTTGAGCCCGGCGGTACCGACCGCCTGTCACAGTCGCTGCTGGGTCTGGCGGGGCTGGGCATCCCCGGCACGACGCGGCATATCGCCTCGCCAGCGTCGCGCTTTCTGGCGCTGACTGGCGTGCTGCTTCAGCCGGGCAAAACTCAGCAGGGGATCCAGGCGCTGATCACGCTGCTGGCCCCGAAGACCACCGTCAGGGTGAGCCCTTACTGCCTGCGTCCGGTGGCGGTCAGCCAGCCGCTGGGCTTTTACGGCGATGACGACTTCTTACTGGACGGAAATACCCCGCTGGGTGACCAAGCGATGGACAGCAGTAGCCAGCTCCTCGTCGCCCTTATCACCGATAATCCCGAGGAGGCGCAGGGCTGGAAGCCTGATGGCCCGCTGTTTCGGGACTTTCTCATCCTGCTGCGGGTGTATCTGGGCTGGCGATTCCGGGCCAGAATCACCCTGACCGCGCCGACCCGACTGCTGGCTGTCCCGCCGCTGGGGGACGGACCGTTCTGGCTCGGTATGAACGGCGTGCTGGGCGCTGGAGAGGGTGAGAGTCAGGATGATATCCCACAGACATTTACCACCGAACTGGGCACCTATACCGGCCTGCAGCCTGCCACCTCACCGCAAGGAAACCAACGTGTTACGTATAAGTTTAATTAAAACCGCCTGCCTGCTGTCCCTGCTAGCGCTTTGCCTGAGCGGATGCGGGCTCACCCAGCGCGTCTCGGAGGGAACAAAATCCGCCTTCAACGCCGTTTTTTATAAGCAAATTAATACGCTGCATCTGGATTTTACGGCGCGCGAAGCGCTCAACACCGATGCCAGAGAGAATCACTCGCTCTCCGAACCAGTGGTGGTGCGCATCTATCAGCTTAAAGATCGCCGGACCTTTGACCGGCTGGTTTACCAGCAGCTGCTGGAGGAGGGGGATATTCTGCTCGCCGCCGATCTCCTCGCCAGTCGCGACGTAGTGATCAACCCCGGAGGGGACGCCAGTCTCAATATGCCGCTGGAAACGCAGGCGAAGTTCGTGGCGGTTGTCGGCCTGTTCCGCCATCCGGATACAGAAAGAAATACCTGGAAGCAGGTGCTGGCGCGTGAGGAATTGGATCCTGACAAGCCACGTATTTTTACCGCCGAAACTAACCAGCTAAGGCTCAGGCCTGAAGCGGCGAAGTAACGTCGAAAACAAATGTCTGCGGCGGGTCCATCGTGGCGATTGGCCCGTAATCTTCGTTAACCAGCGAACTGGCGGTAACCATCCTCATCCAGCCTCACCGGTTTCATCACAGCACAGGGAGATAACGTGACAGCGAGGGAGCGTTTTTTTAAGAAACTACAGCACCAGCAAAATCCGCCGCGGACAACCACCTTCGATGGGGCGGCGGCCGCGGATATCGCCATGTTTCGCCAGCAGATGGCGGCACTCGCCCGGCAGGTGAATCAGTGGTTTGACGGAACGGGCATCGAGGTGGTGGTTTCGACCCGCCACGTCCACGATCTGAGCACCCTTGGCTACAGCCTCAATAGCGGCATCTGCCGCTACGATATCCCCACTCTCCGCCTGCAAAACGGCGAGCGCAGCGTCAATATCGTGCCGCAGCAGCTGTGGGATGGCGTGGAAAAGGGGGTCGTGACCCTGAGCCTTGAGACACCTGGCGGGGCGGGCTCCCGGGAGGTGTTTTATCTGAGCCTGGCCCCGGACGGCGGCTGGTTGATCCGTCAGTCGCGCCAGCCCCCGGAGGCGCGACAGATTCTCACCGAAGACCGCTTTTTTATGGCGATCGACAGCCTGGCCTGACTGGTCAGATGGTTTGTCCGCCCGATACCTCGATCCGCTGGGCGGTCACCCAGCGGTTATCGTCGCGCAGCAGGCTGGCGATCATCGGCCCAATATCCTCGGGAACGCCCACCCGTCCCAGCGCCGTCATCGCGGCAAACTGCGTGTTAACCCCCGCGTCGTCCCGCACCAGTCCGCCGCCAAAGTCGGTGGCGATAGCGCCGGGGGCGATGGTATTGACGGTGATGCCGCGCCCGCCCAGCTCGCGGGCCATGTATACGCTCAGCATCTCCACAGCCGCTTTGGCCGCGGCGTAGGCGGAGAAGCCAGGATAAGAGACGCGGGTCAGTCCGGAGGAGAAGTTAACGATCCGTCCGCCGTCAGCCAGCAGCGGCAGCAGGGTTTGAACCAGGAAAAACACCCCCTTAACGTGGACGTTAAACAGCCCGTCGAACTGCGCCTCGCGCGTTTCGGCCAGCGGGGCAAATTCGCCGTGTCCCGCGTTATTGATCAGATGGTCGAAGGTGTCCCGTCCCCAGACGCTGCCCAGCGCAGCGCGCAGGCTGTCTGCGAAGGCCGGAAAGCTGGCGGTCTGCGCCATATCCAGCGGCAGGGCGATGGCCTTGCGGCCGAGGGCGTGAATGTCGGCCACCACCGCTTCCGCCTGTTCAATATTGCCGCGGCAGGTGACGATGACGTCCCCACCCTGGCGGGCGATATCCAGTGCGGTCTGACGGCCAAGGCCGCGGTTGGCGCCGGTGATAAGTGCAATCTTAGTCATGTTCGATCCTCTCTGGTGTGTGGAGTCCTTACAATAGGTGGTGGCTACCAGACCGGGTTGCCCAATCCTTGTTATTTTTTGCCCATTCCTCTCAATACCCTCTCTTCTGGTGGGAAATAGCGCATACTGAGGCTTTAAAACTTGCCTGAAAGGATCTTATGCGCGACGAACTCTTCGCTCTCTGCCGCCGGTATGCCGATGCTCATGTCGATAGCAGCGGGGTGGCGGTTACCCCGGTTCCCGGCATCACTCTGGTGCGGGCCCTGCACCCCGGCGATCTGCAGGCGGCCATCGCCAGGCCGCTGGTGGCCATGCTGCTGCAGGGGCGCAAAAGCGTGACCACCGGTCTGGCAAGTTTCGACTATGGTCCGGGGGAGGCGATGGTGATCGCCGCGGATGTCCCCACCACCAGCCAGATCACCGAGGCCAGTCAGCGTTTTCCCTATTACGCGCTGGTGCTGGAGCTGGATCTGGCTATCCTGCGCGAGCTGCAGGAGGTGGGACCGTCAGGGGCGGATGAGGCGCCCCGCGTCGGTATCGAACCGATGAATGCCGACGTGACGGACGCCGCTTACCGGCTGGCAAGACTGTTTGATCAACCGGGGGCGCTGGCGGTGTTAGGCGAAGGGCTGCGGCGGGAGCTGCATTACTGGCTGTTGCAGAGTGTTCACGGGGCGGCCATCCGGGCGCTGGGCGTCGCAGACAGCCATTCGGCGCGGATCCGCCGGGCGGTGGCGGTGCTGCGCCGGGATTTTATGCAGCCAGTCAGCGTCGACGCGCTGGCCGACGCCGCCGGGATGAGCGTTTCGGTCTTTCACCGTCATTTCCGCGCCATGACCACCTTGTCGCCGCTGCAGTTTCAGAAGCAGTTGCGCCTGATCCACGCCCGCCGCCTGATGCTGGCGGAAGGGATGAGCATTGCGCAGGCGGCCGGCGAAGTGGGCTATATCAGCGTGTCGCAGTTCACCCGGGAATACGCTCGCCTGTACGGCGCGCCGCCGGGCCGCGACCGTCGACGGGAAAGAATGAGCGCCTGATCTGGCGCGCGGGCTGGCGGCGGCTCCTCCCTGAGCCGGATAGCGGTGGTTCAGTTATCGAGTGTCGCCGTGATGTGCACTTTGTTACCCATTCGCGCCTCAATGATCCGATAGGCGGTTGCGCCCTCGCGGGCGGCCTGCTGGCGAATTTTGCTTTCCGCGTGGTCCAGGGTATCGCCGGTGGCGGTGAGGGTCCTGGCGTTGACCGCCAGCGGCAGCAGGCAACTCAATACGATCAGTGGAATCAGCTTGTTCATCGTCATTCTGTCCTGTGAGAGAAAATCAGCGCGCGGCCTGCAGCCAGCCGGCAATGTCCTGGGTCGGCAGATGGTGGCGGGTATTCCAGGTGTCGCCCATCGGCCACCACACGCCATCCCCCCGGGCGAAGGCGGCGCGATAGCGCAGCATGGCGTTATCCGGGTCTGTCCGCAGCTGGTCCAGCAGGGCGGGCAGGGTGTGAACGGCTTTGCTGAACGTCTGCTGCGTCACGCGCTCCACGGTGTCCGCCAGCTGCCGGTAAGAGGTCGTTTCGCCGGCAACAAACGTCACCTCGTTGACGATCCGCGGCTGATGCAGATAAATCGCGGTGGTCAGGCGGCCAATATCCGCCGGCGAGGTGACGGTCACCTGGGTGTCCCAGCTGCCAAGGGCGTGAAGGGTTCGGGCGGATAAATTCACCACATCGAAGTCTGGCTCGAAGAGAAAGCTGGTAAACATGCCGGTGGAGATAATGACCCACTCCGTGGCCTGCTGCGCGCGCAGCAGGGTCCGGACATCATACTGCTCGTCCCAGACCGGCTGGCCGCTGCCTTTGCCGACCACATCGTAATTGACGCCAAACTGCCAGGGAAAATAGCGAGGCACTCCGGCGGCCAGCACCGCGCGGGTAATTTTCAGCTGCGTCCCCGGACCGGCGACAAAGCCCATGCAGTTAATCACGGTGCTGTACCCGTGAAACGCCCCGGTCAGGGTCTCCAGTGAACTACCGGCGATGTCGACGGCGAGAAAGGCGGCCCCGGCGTCGGCCAGCGCCCGGTGGCTTGCCGAACGCAGCTGGCCGGTTTCATCCCAGGCCGCCGGCGAGACGATCACCGAGACCGCGCCCTGGCGCTGGATCACCGCTGGCACCAGCGCATCCAGTACGGCGGCCCCCAGTTGTCCCGCTCCCAGAACTAATACTTTTTCCTCAAGATTAATATCATCAGTTTTCATTTTAACTCCTTGCTCAGTTAAGCCTTGTATTCACTGGCTCCAGGCTCAGTGTAGGGGGGAGGGCATCATTCGATAAGAACAGGATTTCGGGTTAGACTGTTCGTCATAATGGGATAATAACCGTCGGGGGAGCACCAAATGGACAGACTGGATGCCATGCAGTTGTATGTTGCGGTTGTGGATGCCCACAGCTTCGCCCGGGCGGCGGAGGCGCTGGGGCAGCCGCGCTCAACGGTGTCTCGGGTAGTGAAGGAGCTGGAAGCCTGGCTTGGGGCGCAGCTTCTTCAGCGCACCACCCGCAAGCTCAGCGTGACGGCGGAGGGGCGTCGGTATTACGAGGAGTGTAAACGGCTGCTGGCCGAAATGACGGCGATGGAAGCCTCCTTTCCCGGCCGCTCGGCGCAGCCCGCCGGGCGGTTCAAGGTGGGGATGCCGCAATCTCTCGCCCGGCACTGCGTTTTGCCGAGGATCGGCGAGTTTCTGCAGCAGTATCCCGACCTGGAGCTGATCCTCTGCTCAAGCGACAACGTGGAAGATATCATCCAGGAGGGATTCGACTGCGTGATCCGTACCGGGCAAATCGAAGATTCCACCACCCTGGTGGCGCGCCCTCTGGCCCGCTACCGCTGGATGGTCCTCGCCTCGCCGGCCTGGATAGTGGCCCACGGCCGGCCGCAGAGCATCGACGATCTGCACCAGCACCGGGCGGTGGGATACCTGAACCACCGTACCGGGCGGACCATCGACTGGCTTTTCTCCCTCGATGACGGCGACTGCGCGATCCGCATGCAGGAGACGCTGGTGGTCGACGATACCGATGCCTATATCCAGGCCGGCGTTCAGGGGCTGGGCCTGATCCGCGTCGCCAGCTATCTGGCGCAACCCTGGCTGCAGAGCGGCGCGCTGGTCGCCTGTCTGGAGCAGGCCGCGTCTGATCTTCCCCTGTCGCTGGTCTATCCGCAAAACCGCTATCTGCCGCCGGCGGTGCGCGCGTTTTACGACTGGAGCAGGCGCGTTCTGCAACCCCCGCTCAGCGAGGCCTGATGACGGGGCATCGGCCCGGTTATTGGCCGCGCATGGCCTGTTTTATCCTCGCTATCAGCCAGTTCAGCGCCGGATCCTGCGCCCGGCGTTTGTGGCGCAGTATACACAGGGTAAATTCCGGGTAGGCCACCGGCGGGGCGTCCGCGCGCAGCGCATACTGCGCCTGCCAGCGTTGCGCCAGCCCCTGGGGGACGGTGGCGAAGAGCGGCAGGGTGGTCAGCAGGAGGGGAAAGGTGGAGAAATTCTGCGTGGCGAAGCGCACGCGCCGCGCGAGTCCCTGACTGGCGAGCTGGCGATCTATTTCCCCGTGGCCGGTTTCGCGATAGGCCACCATCACATGTTCCCAGGCGACGAAATCGCCCACTGACAACGGCCCGCGGCAGGGGATCTGCTGCGGCGACCACAGGGTGGTCACCCCCATGCTCATCACCGGTTCGCTGACGATCTCCCCGCGGCTCTGCTTGTTGAGGGACACCGCGACATCAATGCGATCCGCCTCCAGCAGCTGGCGTACCTGGAAGGGGTCGGCGGCGAGTGTCTGGAGCGACACCCCGGGCGCCTCCTGCATCAGTCCGGGTAACAGCAGGGGCATCAGCCAGTGTTCGCTCCAGTCGCTGAGGCCGACGCGGAAAAGCTGCTGCGCGCTGGCGGGGGAAAAATCCCCGGCGCCAAACATTGCCGAATGCAGGTGTTCCATCAGCGGCTGCAGCTCGGTCATCAGCGCTTGCGCCCGCGGGGTCGGCAGCATGCCTCTGGCGCTGCGCACGAACAGCGGATCGTCAAACATCTCGCGCAGCCGTTTCAGCGCCCCGCTGATGGCCGGTTGGCCAAGATGCAGCGCCTCTGCGGTGCGGGTAACGCTGGCTTCGCGGTACAGCACCATCAAGACCGTCAACAAATTCAGATCGATACGACTAAAATCATTTTCAATGATTTTCTTCATTATGATAATCAATTTGAATGTGGGTTATCCCGGCAGCATAGTGAATATCACCCCGGTAAATCAACCAGCGCAATGCGCGCGGAGGGAGTGATGCAAACTTACCAGACAGGCGACAGCCTGATATTCAAAGTGCCGGAGCGCGAGATTAGCCTGCAGCCGGCGGCGCTCTATCCCGCGGCGTTCCCTGTGACGGAGGCGGACGCCGATAATCAGCCAATCGCGCTGTCAATCCACAGCTGGGTGGTACAGACTCCCCACGATCTGATCGTTATCGATACCGCCACCGGCAACGGTCGGGAGCGCGGCGGCAATCCGCTCTATCATCAACTTAACACGCCCTATCTGGAGAATCTCCGCGCCGCGGGAGTGAACCCGGAGGCGGTGACCCTTGTGCTACTGACCCACCTGCACACCGACCATGTCGGGTGGAATACCGTCTGGCGGGACGATCGCTGGGCGCCGCTGTTTCCCAACGCGCGCTACCTGTGTTCGGCAAAAGAGCTCACGCGGGTGAAGAACAGCGAACGCTACCGGGCGCTGTGGCTCGACAGCCTGCTGCCGGTGATCGAGGCTGGCCAGCTGGAGACCGTGGATGTCGCGGCCAGGCCGCTGGTCGGCGGACGGATCGCCTTTATCCCTACCCCCGGCCACAGTCCGGACCATGCCGCGCTGATCCTCTCCTCTGGCGATGACTACGCCTGTTTCTCAGGCGATCTTTTGCATTCCCCGCGCCAGTTTACCCATCCGCACTGGAGCTCGGCGTTCTGCGGCGATCCCCGGCAGGCGGAACGCTCGCGACGCGAGATGATGGCGTGGTGCGCAAGCCATCATGCCCAATGGTTCACCGGCCATTTCGCCGGACCCTCCTGCGGTTGGCTGGAGGAGGACAGGCCAGGGGAGTATCGCTGGCGAGACGCCGGAGAACGATCTGCTGACGAGGGGGAACGGTGATGAATAATGCCCAGAGCGTATTGGTTTTTGGCGCCACCGGCCAGCAGGGCGGCTCGGTGGCGCGGGCGCTGCTGCACCGCGGCTGGCGAGTGCGGGCGCTGGTCAGGGATCCTTTCTCCGCCGGGGCCGCTGCGCTGGCGGCGCGGGGAGCCGAGCTGATCGTGGGCGCCTTTGAAGACCGGGCGGCAATGCGGGCGGCGATGGCCGGGGTCGACGGCGTCTTCAGCGTGCAGCCCAGCTCGCCGGGCGGGACGGTAACCGATGAGCAGGAGGTGCGCTACGGGATAACCATCGCCGACCTTGCCGTCGAGTGCGGGGTGAAGCATCTGGTGTACAGCTCCGGCAGCGCGGCGGGGGAGACGCCGACTGGCGTAGCGCATTATGACACCAAAGCGGCGATTGAGCGGCATATCCGCCGCCTGCCGCTGGCGGCGACCATCGTGCGGCCCGCCACCTTTATGGAGCTGCTGGTGATGCCCGGTTTTGGCCTTGATGAAGGTCATTTTCACTTTTTTATGCTGCCGGAGGGGAGGATGCAGGTGCTGGCGGTGGAGGATATCGGCCAGCTTGTCGCAGCGATTTTTGCCGCGCCGGCGCGGTTTGCCGGCAAGACGTTCGAGATCGCCAGCGACAGCGTGACCGGTCGTCAGCTGGAGGCGTTATTCTCCGCGGCGGCGGGACGGCCGATCCCCTATTCGCGATTTTCCGACGAGGTGCTGGCTGCCAGCCCTTTTCTGCACAAGCTGACCGGGCTGGTGGACGACGGGCGGCTGGCGGGGCACGCCGACCTCGACGCCCTGCGCCAGCTGCACCCGCAGCTGCACACCTTCGCCGGCTGGCTGGCGGGCCCCGGCCGTCCCGCCTTCGAGCGGGCGCTGACCAGCGGGACCCGCTGGGCGTTTAATCGTTAAAGACGACTATATCCTTCCCGCCGGCGTCTCGGTATCTGGCCCGGCGGATGAGCTGCGCAGGGAAGGCCTGCAGGTCGTTAAGACAACGCACGAGGAGTCTGAGTGTAAATTATTTTGCGGATTTTGCTGGCAACGATAGGTGAAAGTGAACGTCCAGAATTTTCAGCCGCTTAGAATGGAGGAAACTCTCTGGGATCGCCTGAATAATGACAATTTACCGATGGGCTTCGGCCTGCCTGTTAAGCATGACCTGTGCCGCTACGGCGGCGGAATTTAAAACCATCGAGGCCGATCTGCTGGCCTCCAACCGGCTGTTCTGTATGACCGGCTATGACCATAAGCCGATCGGCGTGGCGTGGGAGAGCGTCAAATCCAGCCGCTATCAGCCGCAGTCGGATGGCGACCGTATTTTCAGCGACACCGTCTCCCGGCGCTTTCTGGAAGAGGAGAATAAGACCGCCTTTTACAATGGCGCCAAATATCGCGTACTGGGTAAACCCGCCAGCGCCTGCTATGACTATTCCGCCGCGCGTATTCAACGCATGGCGGGCTACCTGAAGGTGTAACGACTCCGCGAGGCGGGCGCTAAAACAGCGCCAGCCGGGCGAGACGGTCCAGCGCCTTGCTCAGCGCGTCATCCCCAGCCGTCAGACTGATGCGAATAAACCCTTCACCCCCATCGCCAAAACCAGTGCCTGGCGCCACCAGAATATGCGCCTCCTGCAGCAGCAGGCGGGCAAACTCTTGTGAACGGTACCCGGGCGGCACGCTCAGCCAGAGGAAGAAAGTGCCTTGTGCGGCACGAACCGGCCAGCGCAGTGCGGCCAGTCGACGCAGAACCCACTCCCGGCGCTGATGATACACCGCCGTCAGCTGCGCAATCCGTTCTGCCGGCAGGCTGAGCGCGGCGATTGCTGCATCCTGAATGGCGCCAAACACCGTGCTGTAGCTGTGGGTGTGCAGTTTTTTAAACGCCCGGATAATCGAGGCGTTGCCGACCGCGAAGCCGAAGCGCCAGCCGGCCATATTAAAGGTCTTGGAGAAGGTGTAGGTCTCCACTCCCCACGCTTTCGCGCCGGGCTGAGAGAAAAGGCTCAGCGGCGCATCGCTGGCCGCGCTGCCGATGGCCGCATAGGCAAAATCGTGCAGGATCGGCACCTGGTGACGGCGGGCAAACTGCAGGGCGCTGGCGAACAGCGCCGGCGTGGCGAGGGCGCCGGTGGGGTTATGCGGATAGTTAAGCACCACCAGCCCGGCCTGGTCAGCCACCTCCCGGGGGAGGTCGTTAAAATCCGGCAGGAAGTGATTCTCAGCCCTGAGCGGCAGGCCATAAAACGCCGCCTGGGACTGCAGCGCCGCTGAGCGGTAAATGGGATAGCAGGGATCGGTGGAGATGAGGTATTGCCCGGGACGGAGCAGCGCCCGCGGGATGCCGCCAATACCAATATGCGAGCCCTGAAATACCGCGACTTCGCTGTGCGGATCGAGTTCCACATCATACTGGCGGCGATAAAAATGGGCGATCGCTTCGCGGACCTGCGGCTTGCCCCAGAACGACGGGTAGCCATGGTTTTCACGACGATGAATGGCGCTCTGCAGCGAGTCAATCACTTCCGGCGGAGTGGGCTGATCCGGACTGCCGCTGGAGAGGTCGATCAACGGCAGCGCGTCGGTGTTGACCTCCGCGGCCAGTTTTTCCAGCAGGCTGAACAGATTCTCTTCCAGGGCGTCCACCAGCGGTGAAGCAGCGAAATCAGGCATAATTTTCCCGGTTTACGTTATCAATAATCTGCCATCTTTAAGGGATTTATTGCGCCTGGCTAAATAACAATATATGCAAAGGATTATTGTTTTTAGGATATGTCGGGATGGCAAAAGTTTATGAGGAATAAGCAAAAGGAAATCCGGCGTTCTGGCTTACAACCCGCTTTCGGCTGTGATTTAATCGCTCAATATCGCCAACCTTCCAGGAAAATACCTTATGAACAAGTCAGTTGCGCTCGGAATGACGCTCGCCCTGTTATCCGCCACCTCCTTTTACGCCACCGCCGATCAAATTATTCGCATCGGCTTTAACCCCGGGCCGTATAAAGAGCAATTTGAAAAAGGGGTCGCCCCCTATTTATTGAGTAAAGGATATAAAATCGAATATAAAGATTTCAGCGACGGTATTCAGGTCAATGACGCGGTAGCTCGCGGCGATATCGAAGCGAATATTATGCAGCATCCGGTATACCTGAAAGCGATCAATGAGCGACTGGGGACCGATAACGTCGGCATTGTGCAGGTACCCACGCCGCCGATGGGTCTGTACGGCGGCAAGCTGACGACCCTAGGCACCCCGGCAGCCGGCACGGTGGTGTCGGTGCCAAACCAGCCGTCGAACGAATATCGCGCGGTTCTGGTGCTGGAAAGCCTCGGCTGGGTGAAGATTAAACCGGACAGCGATCCCGCCACCTTTTCGCAGCGCAATATCGTTGCCAACCCCTATAACATCGTGCTTAAGGAGATGGACAATGCCCAGCAGGTTCGCGCGCTGCCGGACGTCGACTATGGCCTGATTCAGGGTAATTTCGCCGTCTCCAGCGGCATGGCGCTTACCTCGGCATTAAAGCTGGAGGCCGCCACCAGCCATTTTATTAACGTTGTGACCGTTGCCGGTAAAAATCAGAAGGCGCAGTTTGCCAAAGATATCATCGACGGCTATCACTCTGCCGATTTCAAAAAATATATTCTCAGCCATCCGCAGTATGATGGTTACCTGCTGCCTGATTATTTAAAATGAATAACGCGATGATAGAATTTCGCCATGTCAGTAAAACCTTTAACAGAAAAGGACATCCGGTTCTGGCCCTGCAGGATATTAATCTCAGTATCGACCGGGGCGATATTTTCGGCATTATTGGCTACAGCGGCGCAGGGAAAAGCACCTTATTGCGGCTGATTAATCGTCTGGAAACGCCGGGTGAGGGCGAGGTGGTGTTGAACGGTGAGTCGCTCCAGGACTGCAGCGGCCAGCGCCTGCAGGCGATCAAAAAAGATATCGGCATGATCTTTCAGAATTTTAATCTGCTGAATTCGAAAACGGTATTTCATAACATCGCTATCCCGCTTATTTTGCAGGGACGCGACAAGGCCTTTATCCAGGCGCGGGTTGCGGAGCTGCTGGCGTTTGTCGACCTGAGCGACAAAATGCACAGTTACCCGAATGAGCTGTCGGGAGGGCAAAAGCAGCGGGTCGGTATCGCACGGGCGCTGGCCACCAACCCGTCGGTGCTGCTGTGCGATGAAGCCACCTCGGCGCTCGACCCCCATACCACGGTACAGATCTTATTGCTGCTGCAGGAGATTAATCGCCGCTATGGCATCACCATTGTGCTGATTACGCATGAAATGTCAGTGATCCAGACAATCTGTCACAAGGTGGCGGTGATGCAGGCCGGGCGCATTGTTGAGCAGGGGACGGTTTTCGGTCTCTTTGCCCAGCCGCAGCATCCGGTCACCGCCAGTTTCGTGCAGTCGGTGGTGCACGATCGTCTGCCGCAGCGGGTGGCGTCGCTCCTGCAGCGCGACAACGGCGCCCGGGCTTTACGCCTCGAATTTATCGGCGCGACGGCCCGGCAGCCGATCATTAACCGCCTGATCCGCGAGTATGCTGTCGAGGTGAATATCCTGTTTGCCAGCATGTCCGAAGTTCAGGGCCGGATACTGGGATTTATGATTGTGCAACTCCTCGGCGAGCCTGACGAAACCGAACGCGCCATCACCCATCTGGCCGACGCAGGAGTGAAAATCATCCATGTTTGATCTAATTGATACCGCCATTACCGGCGAGCAGTTTCTGCTGGCGCTGCATGATACCCTGATTATGGTCGCCATCTCACTAGGCTTTGGCGCGCTGCTTGGCGTCCCGCTGGGAATTGTGCTGGTGGTTTGCCGTCCTGGCGGCATCGTGGCCAACCCGGTGGTGCATCAGGCGCTGAATCCGCTGATTAACGTGCTGCGCTCGCTGCCGTTTATCATTTTGCTGATTGTGATCCTGCCCTTCACCAGGCTGCTGGTGGGCACGACTATCGGCACCGCGGGGGCCATCGTGCCGCTGATCGTTTTTGTCGCCCCCTATATTGCCCGGCTGGTGGAGAGCTCGCTGCTGGAGGTGGATGAGGGGATCCTTGAGGCCGCAGACGCCATGGGCGCTACCCCTCTGCAGACCGTCTGGCATTTCATGCTGCCGGAGGCGGCGGCGTCGTTGATTCTGGCCCTTACCACCGCGACCATCGGTCTGCTTGGCGCGACCGCCATGGCGGGAACGGTGGGCGGCGGCGGGATCGGCGACCTGGCGATCACCTACGGCTATCAGCGTTTCGACGCCTTTGCCACCCTCACCACCGCCCTGGTGTTGATTGTTATTGTCCAGCTTATTCAGACGCTGGGCACCCGCCTGGCTCGCCGACTGCGTCGCGAATAACTGCTATACCGCGCCGGGGTTGCCCCGGCCAGCGGGAAAGCGGATCAGCGTGCGCAGACCGCGGCGAAGGCGCTGGCTACCCGCGCAATATTGCCGTGGTTGAGCCCGGCCACGCAGACGCGACCGCTGGCAATCAGATAGATGCCATGCTCTTCACGCAGAACGTCTACCTGATCGGCGCTAAAGCCGGTGTAACTGAACATGCCGCGCTGGGTCAGCAGATAGGAAAAATCCGCCGCCGGCAGGGCTGCCTGCAGGGCCTTCACCAGCGCGACGCGCATGGCGCTGATGCGGGTGCGCATGGCCTCCACTTCCCCCTGCCACAGGGCATTCAGCTCGGGATCGTTGAGCACCTGCGACACCACCTGGGCGCCAAACCCCGGCGGGCTGGAGTAGTTGCGGCGTACGGTAGCTTTCAACTGGCCCAGCACGCGCCCGGCGGCATCGGCGTTGTCACAGACCACCGACAGGCCGCCGACACGCTCGCCGTACAGTGAAAAAATCTTCGAGAACGAGTTGCTAACCAGCGCCGTCAGTCCGGCGCTGGCGATGGCGCGTATGGCATAGGCATCTTCATCCAGCCCGCGGCCAAAACCCTGGTAGGCAATATCGAGGAACGGGATCAGCTCCCGGGCGATCAACACCTCAATCACCCGATCCCACTGCTCGGGGGCGAGATCGGCCCCCGTCGGATTATGGCAGCAAGGATGGAGCAGCACGATGCTGCGCGGCGGGAGCTGCTGGAGGGCGGCAAGCATCGCGGGGAAATTGACCCCACGGGTGGCGCTGTCGAACCAGGGATAGGTATGCACCTCGAAACCCGCCCCGGCAAAGATGGCCACATGGTTCTCCCAGGTTGGATCGCTGACCCAGACCGCGGAGTCGGGGAAGTAGCGCTTGAGGAAATCAGCGCCCACCTTCAGCGCGCCGGAGCCGCCCAGCGTCTGGATGGTGGCGATGCGTCCGGCACGCAACGCCGGATGGTGTTCGCCAAACAGCAGCGTCTGGACCGCGCGGCGATAGGGAGCCAGTCCCTCCATCGGCAGATAGAGGCTGGCCTTGTGCAACTGGCTCTGCAGCCGGTCAGCGGCCTGACGGACCGCCTCCAGCTGAGGAATGATGGCCTGCTCGTTATAGTACAACCCGATGCTAAGGTTAACTTTGTCTGCCCGGGGATCCTGTTGAAAGGCCTCCATCAGCGACAGGATAGGATCGCCCGCGTAGGCGTCAACGTTCTGGAACACAGTGGTTACTCCTGAAATGACCGTTAAAGGTGAAGCCATTACACCGCGTAGCGTCCTGGGCGGTGGTTCATGGCGATAATCGAATTCAAAATCACGGCGCCGAGGACAGAGACCAGCAGCATCGGCAGGCTAACCACCCACAGCGAGGCGGTGACGATGCAGGCGTCCACCACCATCTGGAATTTACCGGCGCGGATGCCGCTTTTATCCTGCAGATAGAGGGCCAGAATATTGACGCCGCCGAGGCTTGCTTTATGGCGGAACAGCACCACAAAGCCGATACCGACCATGATGTTGCCGAAGAGGGTGGCGTAATAGGGGTTCAGGCGATCGACATGGATAAAGTAGCCGTGCAGGTCGGAGAACAGCGACACCAGTCCGACCGCGCAGAAGGTTTTCAGCGTGAAGGCGGCGCCCATCCGCCGGACGGAGAGCCAGTAGAAGGGCAGGTTAATGGCGAAGAAAACCACGCCGAACGGCAGGTGGGTGGCGTAGTGGATTAGAAAGGCCATGCCTGCCGTCCCGCCGGTCAGGGCGCCGGCCTGGCGAAACAGGATAATGCCAAAGGAGATCATCAGCGTGCCGAACAGCAGCGCCAGGGCATCCTCCAGCCAGGTGTGGGTCAGTTTTTCAGGGGAAAGGACGTTATCCATAAATAAGCACTATCTTTTCGTTAACAAGGATAAGCTCTTGTTTGCAAAAATCGCACCAGAGGAGCGTGCCCGGGCGATTGGTTGCGGAAAAAATAGCCGTGGTTTAGCCTAACCTGTTGTTCTGTTGGAAAGAGAAAATCGCACGGGTCGTGCGCATAATGGTTATGAAATGCGTAAGTTGTGCGAATTTACTGCTTATCACGCATTGACTGGCCCCGCATCTGCACCAGCGCAGGGCACTATGCTCCGGTTCAGCGCAGCGAGGGCGTGCCCGGCATCAGCTGGCCGTTCTCCTTCAGGCGGTTGAGCACGACGGCGGTTTTCAGATGAGCCACCCCTTTGTTTTGCGCCAGAATATGGCTGATCAAATGGCTCAGTCCGGGCAGGTCCGGGACCGTTACCCGCAGCAGATAATCGGCGTCGCCGGTGGTTTTCCAGGCGTCCAGAATGGCGTCCACTTCACTGAGCATCTGATGAAAGCTCTCCACGCATTGCGGGGTGTGATTCAGCAGGCGCACCTCAATCAGGCCAAGCATCTCCTGCCCGGCGGCATCCGGCGCCAGACGCGCATGGTAGCCGAGGATAAGCTGCGCCTGTTCAAGGGCGATACGGCGGCGCGAACACTGGGAAGCGGACAGGCCGATAAGCTCGCTAAGCTCCTGATTGGTCAAACGGCCATTGGCCTGCAGCAGGGTAAGAATTTTCAGATCATAGTCGTCGATGTTGTACATAGTGGCCACTAGCGGAACGTAAAAGTGGCTACCAGCCTAACAGTTTTTTGCCTGGCGTGAAGCCTGACCCGACGGCGGCAAACCGGATGCACCAAAACGGGTCAGCTTCATGCATTAAGCCACTTGTTTTCTCATGATCTGTGCGTCATCCGGCCAATTTTCGCGCGTTATGCGCCAGGTCAGCGCCGCGATGACCAGCTTTCAGAACGAACTGGAAAAGAATATTTCAATATCATTCAATGGATTAATTTTGGTCTGACGCTCCGCGACGATCCACTGGCCTGAAAGTTGCTACCGGCGAAAGTGACTTTTTACAGACAGGGGCAGGTCAGAGATGACAACGCAGCAAGAGCATCAGTTAAAGCGCGGGTTAAAAAACCGCCATATCCAGTTGATCGCCCTCGGGGGGGCGGTCGGCACCGGACTGTTTTTAGGTATCGCGCAAACGATCCGTATGGCAGGCCCCTCGGTCCTGCTGGGGTACGCCATCGCCGGGGTTATCGCCTTCTTTATCATGCGTCAGCTTGGCGAAATGGTGGTAGAGGAGCCGGTGGCGGGGTCGTTCAGCCATTTCGCCAACCGCTACTGGGGGCCCTTCGCCGGGTTTATGTCCGGCTGGAATTACTGGGTGTTGTACGTGCTGGTAAGCATGGCGGAGCTGACGGCGGTGGGCATCTATATTCAATACTGGTGGCCGGAGGTACCCACCTGGCTGTCGGCGGCAATCTTCTTCGTGGCGATCAACGCCATCAACCTGACGCACGTCAAAGTGTATGGCGAGCTGGAGTTCTGGTTCTCGATTGTCAAAGTGGCCGCCATCATCAGCATGATCGCCTTTGGCTGCTACCTGTTATTTAGCGGTCACGGCGGGCCGGCGGCGACGGTGGCCAACCTGTGGCAGGACGGGGGATTTTTCCCTAACGGTATCACGGGCTTAGTGATGGCCATGGCGGTGATCATGTTCTCCTTCGGCGGGCTTGAGCTGGTGGGGATCACCGCGGCGGAAGCCGACGAACCGCATAAAACCATTCCCAAAGCCACCAACCAGGTGATCTACCGTATTCTGCTTTTTTATGTGGGGTCGCTGGCGGTCTTGCTGTCACTCTACCCGTGGCGGAACGTCGTGGAAGGGGGAAGCCCCTTTGTGCTGATCTTTCACGCCATTGACAGCAATATTGTGGCCAACGCCCTCAATCTGGTGGTGCTCACCGCCGCGCTGTCGGTCTACAACAGCTGCGTCTACTGCAACAGCCGGATGCTGTTCGGCCTGGCTCAGCAGGGCAACGCCCCGCGCGCGCTGCTGCGGGTGAACCACCGCGGGATCCCGTTGACTGCCCTGGCGGTGTCCGCCGTCGCCACGGCGCTTTGCGTGGTGATTAACTATGTGATGCCCGGGAAAGCCTTTGCCCTGCTGATGGCCCTGGTGGTGGCCGCCCTGGTCATCAACTGGGCGATGATCTGCATCACTCATCTTAAGTTCCGTCGCGCCATGCAGCAGGCCGGGAAGGTAACGGCTTTCCAGAGTTTCGCCTATCCCCTGACAAACTGGCTGTGTCTGCTGTTTCTCGCCGGGATCCTCGGGGTGATGTATCTGACCCCGGACATCCGCATCTCCGTCTGCCTGATCCCGGTATGGCTGCTGATCCTTGCCGCAGGCTATCTGCTGCGCAGGAAAAGCGCGCCGGAGCCGGTGGCGGCGCTGGAGGAGCGGTAGTCGCCGACGCCCTGCCTGGCGGCAGGGCGATATTGTGTCGACTAAAAAATCACGGGGAAATAGATAATTACGATAAATGACATCTCACGTTATCGGTCTGGAAATTGACAAAAGCGTGGGGCAGACAGCCTGGGGTTCTGGCTGGTCGTTATCCTGTTTATCGCCGGTGGGGAAAGAGAGCCGCCAGCGGGAACGAGGGCCGTGGCGGCGGAAGGGGGAAGATCAACGACAGGCGAGTCGGCCTGGCCTTCGGTATACCGCAACAGGCTGCCTGTTAATCCACGTTAGTAAAATAATCGCGCGCGGCGGTCTCGACGCGCTTCGCGTCCAGCCCGGTCTTCTCAGTGATCTGCTCGATAAACGGTTTAAATTTTTCGTCCATCACGTTCCCTCCTTCCCAGTGGGCGACGTAGAATTTGCACTGATAGCGATAAAAATGGAGAGTGGTATCTCCTAACGTGTAGTACATGAGCTTCTCCTGTCCGGTATTGCGGTCACCGCGTCCACAGCGTCAGCAACCTTGTTCTCATCACGATCGATCTGTTCTCTATCCTCCTCCCAATTGGCTGAAATTTCCAGCGGTGCTTTAGGCAAAAAGGCAGGATAAAGAAAGGATAATCTGCTGACAGGCAGTGATTATTTCTGCAGTCGGGGTGGCGATCCGGTTACCTGCAGGCTGCGCAGATAACCGGAGTAACGACAGGCTTAGCGCAGCGCGTTGCGCTCGTCGTCGGTCAGGTCGAGGGTCTGCGCCACGCCGCTTTCTGCAGAGCGCGCCGCCGCTTCCAGGACGGCCATCACCGCCAGCGCCTGCACCGGCGGCACCGGATTGGCGATCAGGCCCTTCAGCGCGTCGCGGATCTGCATATAGTACTGGCGCTGATCGCCCGGCGGGGTAGGCTGGGTTTGGGTCTGCAGCGAGGCGTCATAGATAACCAGCCCATCCTCATCCTCGCCCCAGCCGGCGCTTCCCGGCACCACACCCGCCAGCAGCTGGCTCTCCTGCTGGTCGGCCCGGGCTTTGACAACGCTGCCTTTATCGCCATGCACCGTGAAGCGCGAGGAGCCCCCCGCGACCAGCATGCTGCAGTGGAGGATCGCTTTATGCGCCGGGTAGTTTAAGACCACATGCGCCCAGTCGTTGATCTCCGCGCCGTCGCGCAGGGTGGCGATGTTGCCCTGTACCGACTGCGGCAGACCAAACAGCTGCAGCGCCTGATCGATCAGGTGCGGCCCCAGATCGAACCATAAGCCGCTGCCGGGGACGTTCTGCTCGCGCCAGCGGACGCGGACTTCCGGGCGGAACCGGTCGAAATGGGACTCAAAATGTTTCACCGTGCCGATGGCGCCCTGCTCAATAACCTGACGGATACCGAGATAGTCGCTGTCCCAGCGGCGGTTATGGAAGACGGAAAGCAGCCGCTGTTTCACCTGCGCCAGGGCGATCAGCTCCCGGGCCTCCTGCATATCAAGGGTAAAGGGTTTGTCCACCACCACATGCTTGCCGGCGTTCAGCGCCAGGCGGGCCAGCGGCGCGTGCGTGGCGTTGGGGGAGGCGATAACCACCAGATCGACATCCGGGTGCTGGACCGCCTCTTCCGGGGAAGCGATCACTGTGACGTCCGGCAGGTCGCGTTTGACTTTCTCTTCATCGCGCGAGGCGACGAAGGCCAGGTTCAGGCCCGGCACCGAACGGATAAGCGGCGCGTGGAAAGTCTTACCGACGAAGCCATAGCCAATCAGGGCGATATTTATCGTGTTGTTACTCATCAGGTTCTCCACGTTGTTAAGCGTCAGCAATATGTACAGAGAGGACAGGGTCATCCCCCAGCTCAGGCCAGGGACGATCGAGGAAAAGATGGTGAATGTCGCTGAGACCGGCCACCAGCCAGGGTTCGCAATGGTTGACTTTGGTATGGTCCGCCACCAGCCAGTGTTCCGCGCTGGCGGCGAGCATGGCGCGTTTTACGTCCGCATCGGCCTCCTGGCTGGCGCTCAGGCCCAGTTCGGCATGCAACGCGCAGGCGCCGAGAATCGCGATATCGGCGCGGTAGCGCGCCACCAGCGACAGCGTGGCGCTGCCGGCGAACAGCCGCTGTTCACTGTCCCACTGGCCGCCAAGCAGGATAAGCTGGATATCGGCGCGGTCGCTGAACAGCTGGGCGATATCCAGCGAAGCGGTGATCACGGTCATGGGGCCTTTCAGCTGGGTAGCGACGGCCAGCAGTGTGCTGCCGGCGTCGAGAAACAGCGTCGAGCCGGAGGGGATGCGCGCGGCGACCTGCTGGCCCAGACGCTGTTTCGTTCCGGGGAGCAGGGCGTTTCTTCCCTGGCGCGTCATCGCCGGGACGTTAAGCGCGATGGCGCCGCCGTGGCTTTTCTGCAGTACCCCCTGGTTTTCCAGCTCACTGAGATCCCGGCGTATGGTATCGGCCGACACCTGCAGCGCATCAACCAGTTCGCTGATGCTCAGCTGACCGGTTTCACTCAGCCGGTCAAGGATGTGTTTTTGTCGCGCGAGCTTATGCATGACGAGAGACTCCGCAAATTGACGCAATAAACGGCATAATACAGCAAAAAACCGCAAAATAAACCGCAAAAGGTCGCAATGAACCGTGGAAAACCTGAAGAACTTGATTTCACTACACTTTAACGTTAAATGAGGAAAGCGGGCGCGGCCCGGGGGAAAGCGCTTTTTAATGAAGCGATTAGCCTCTTTCACCGGGCAATAAACAGCGAAAAAGCGCGCTTTCGCGTACCTTATACAGAGCGCGCGCAATGCGACAGGCATGGATTAACGGAGGTTGAGTGGACGCGATTAAAGGCTCGGAGTTGCAGATACCGGACGCGATCTTCGCGTGGGTGCTCGACGGGCAGGGGGGCGTGAAGCCGCTCGCCGATGACGATATTATCGACAAAGAGAAACCCTGCTGGCTGCATCTCAACTATACCCATAGCGACAGCGCCGACTGGCTGGCGGCCACCCCGTTGCTGCCCAATAACGTGCGCGATGCCCTGGCGGGCGAGAGCACCCGACCGCGGGTGACGCGGATCGGCGACGGGGCGTTGATTACCCTGCGCTGCATCAACGGCAGCACCGATGAACGGCCAGACCAGCTGGTGGCGATGCGTCTGTATATGGATGAGCGGCTGATCGTCTCCACTCGTCAGCGCAAAGTGCTGGCGCTGGACGATGTGCTGGGCGACCTGAAGGAGGGCAATGGGCCGACGGATGGCGGCAGCTGGCTGGTGGAAGTCTGCGACGCGCTGACCGATCATGCCAGTGAGTTTATTGAACAACTGCATGACCGAATTATCGACCTCGAAGACGACCTGCTCGATCAGCAGGTGCCGCCGCGCGGTTTTCTCGCGCTACTGCGTAAGCAGCTGATTGTGATGCGCCGGTATATGGCGCCGCAGCGCGATGTTTACGCCCGGCTGGCCAGCGAACGCCTGCCGTGGATGAGCGACGATCAGCGGCGGCGGATGCAGGATATCGCCGAGCGGCTGGGGCGTGGGCTGGACGAGATCGACAGCTGCATTGCCCGGACGGCGATCATGAGCGATGAGATCGCCCAGATTATGCAGGAGTCGCTGGCGCGGCGGACCTATACGATGTCGTTGATGGCGATGGTGTTTCTGCCCAGCACCTTTTTAACCGGCCTGTTCGGCGTCAACCTCGGGGGGATCCCAGGTAACAGCTGGCATCTGGGCTTTAGCCTCTTTTGCCTGATGTTAGTCGTTGTCATCGGTGGTGTTGCGTGGTGGTTACATCGCAGTAAATGGTTGTAAAGAATCGCCTTTTGGCGGCGACGATGCCGGGAAAACCCGGCAATGTTTGAGCGAAATCAATAAACCCTCTACCCATTCAGGGCAATATCTCTCTCGCAGGTGAATGCAACGTCAAGCGATGGGCGTTGCGCTCCATATTGTCTTACTTCCTTTTTTGAATTACTGCATAGCACAATTGATTCGTACGACGCCGACTTTGTTGAGTCGGCTTTTTTTTGCGCTCTCCTGACCAGCTTCTACGCTTACTAAGACACCCGACGGTCTTCAGGCCGTTTACGCCTGCGGGTACGCCCGTATCACTTTCCGGGAGGCCACTATGCATTACGCTTCAGGGCTGACAGCCCAGTCCATCCCCATCTCGCCCGAGCCGAACGATCCGGTTCCTTTACCCGATCCGCGACCGCGCCCGCAGCCGCAGCCCGATCCGCCGCCTGATGAAGAGCCGATTAAATTGTCGCATCAGGCGCGGAGATCTGCGAGGATACGCGCCTGCAGATCGTCTGTCCTTTAATACGAGAATACATTGTGACCGCTTTTTCTACCCTGACTGTTTTACCTGCCGCCCAATTAGCCAACCTTAACGAGCTGGGTTATCTGTCGATGACGCCGGTTCAGGCCGCCGCCCTGCCGGCGATCCTCGCGGGGAAAGATGTGCGCGTGCAGGCAAAAACCGGCAGCGGAAAAACGGCCGCCTTCGGGCTGGGCCTGCTGCAGCATATCGATCCGTCGCGCTTTGAGACCCAGTCGCTGGTGCTGTGTCCGACCCGCGAACTGGCCGATCAGGTTGCCGGCGAGCTGCGCCGTCTGGCGCGCTGCCTGCCGAACATCAAGATTTTGATGCTCTGCGGCGGGCAGCCGTTTGGCGCTCAGCGCGATTCACTGCAGCACGCCCCGCATATTATCGTCGCCACCCCGGGCCGTCTGCTCGATCATCTGCAGAAGGGGACGGTCTCTCTCGACGCGCTGCAGACCCTGGTGATGGATGAAGCGGACCGCATGCTCGATATGGGCTTCAGCGACGCCATCGACGAGGTGATCCGCTTCGCGCCGGCTGACCGGCAGACGCTGCTGTTTTCCGCCACCTGGCCTGCGGCGATCGCGGCGATCAGCGGTCGGGTGCAGCGTCATCCGGAAACGATTGAGATTGACAGCGTCGATGCGTTACCGGCTATCGAACAGCAGTTCTTTGAAGTTTCCCGTCACGGCAAGATTGCGCTGCTCCAGCGTCTGCTCAGCCAGCATCAGCCGGCGTCCTGCGTGGTGTTCTGCAATACCAAGCGCGATTGCCAGGCGGTCTGCGATGCGCTCAACGCCGCCGGGCAGAGCGCATTATCGCTGCACGGTGACCTCGAGCAGCGCGACCGCGATCAAACGCTGGTGCGCTTCGCGAACGGCAGCGTTCGGGTTCTGGTGGCGACCGACGTCGCCGCCCGCGGCCTGGACATCAAATCTCTCGCGCTGGTGGTGAACTTCGAGCTGGCCTGGGATCCGGAGGTGCATGTTCACCGCATCGGCCGCACCGCCCGCGCCGGCGAACAAGGCCTGGCTATCAGCTTCTGCGCGCCGGAAGAGGCGCAGCGCGCCACCATTCTGGCCGACATGCTGCAATTATCCCTTAACTGGCTGCCGGCGCCGACGGGCAACGCTATCACGCCGCTGACGGCGGAGATGGCGACGCTGTGCATCGACGGCGGAAAAAAGGCGAAAATGCGCCCGGGGGATGTGCTGGGGGCGTTGACCGGAGATATGGGGTTTGATGGCGCCGATATCGGCAAAATTACCGTCCACCCGGCCCACGTCTATGTAGCGATCCGCCAGAATATGGCGCAGAAAGCGTATAAGCAGTTACAAAACGGTAAGATCAAAGGCAAAGCCTGCCGCGTACGACTGCTGAAGTAAGGGCAGAATAGCGCGTCTCAGGCGGCGGCCTGAGACGCTTTCGGGTTACTTCACTTCCACTACGTTCAGACGCAGCTCATCTAACCGGGCGTCCTCTTCCTCCGGCTGCCAGCCGGCAGGCTGCAGGGGAATCTCTTCCCGGTCAAACGCCAGATCGCCGCCGTCCACCACCTCAGAACCGTGGGTGATGCCTTTAAAATCAAACAGATTAACGTCGCTCAGGTGCGAAGGCACCACGTTCTGCATCGCGCTAAACATGGTTTCAATGCGTCCCGGATAACGCTTATCCCAGTCGCGAAGCATATCGGCGATCACCTGGCGCTGCAGGTTAGGCTGCGACCCGCACAGGTTGCATGGAATAATCGGGAAGCCCTTGGCCTGGGAGAAACGCTCGATGTCCTTTTCGCGGCAGTAGGCCAGCGGGCGGATGACGATGTGTTTGCCGTCATCGCTCATCAGCTTCGGCGGCATTCCTTTCATTTTGCCGCCGTAGAACATATTCAGGAACAGCGTCTGCAGGATGTCGTCGCGATGATGGCCGAGGGCAATCTTGGTGGCGCCGAGTTCGCTGGCGGTACGGTAGAGAATGCCGCGACGCAGGCGAGAGCAGAGCGAGCAGGTGGTTTTCCCTTCCGGGATCTTCTCTTTGACGATGCCGTAGGTATTCTCTTCGACAATCTTGTATTCAACGCCCAGCTGCTCAAGATAAGCCGGCAGAATATGCTCCGGGAACCCGGGCTGTTTCTGGTCGAGGTTCACCGCCACCAGCGAGAAGGAGATGGGCGCGCTTTTCTGCAGGTTACGCAGGATCTCCAGCATGGTATAGCTGTCCTTGCCGCCTGACAGACAAACCATAATGCGGTCGCCTTCTTCAATCATATTGAAGTCGGCGATCGCCTCACCGACGTTGCGGCGCAGACGTTTCTGCAGCTTGTCGATGTTGTATTTCTCTTTCTTTGTAAGTTCTTGATTTTCTTGCATTGTTAACATTCTCAAAATCTAAAAGGGGCATATAGGGGGCAAAACGTGTTAAAGCCCAAGCCGGGAATTCAACATAGAAACCTGGTCGCCGTTCATTTCTTCTATCCATGTACTATAAACGTCGTACACCATTTGCGCGTTTTCATGCCCCATCTGATTGGCTATAAAAGACGGGTTTGCGCCAGCCGTCAGGAGCCAGCAGGCAAAAGTATGCCGCGTATGGTACGGATTCCTGCGGCGAATGCCAGCGCGTTTTACTGCAGCTTCCCATCTGCTGCCTATACTGCTGTGCGAGTAGCAGGGTTTTTGCTCGCCTTTCCGTCTCCGCGGCATGAAAACAAGTCGCAAATTCTGTTCCTCGCTTGAGCCGTATTCCCTGTGGTGAAACGTGATAGTGGCGACCGGATGTCCAGCTGTCAGTTCATGCTGCGCTTTGAGCGCGTCCAGGGCAGGGCCGAGCAATTGTATCGTCCGGTTTCCTGCTGCTAATGCCATACCGAGGCCTTTTGCTGAGGCGCTGGTGAGAGGTAACTCGCCGGAGATGTGCCGGGCGTGAGAGACCGTAAAAGCACCTGGGAAACAATAAAATACCCGGTAATCAGTGCCGGGTTTTGGGGCTCACATAAGATTGGAAATCTGGCTGTAAGAGAGGTGCTTACTTTACTTGGCCCTAAATGATAAGTCGAAACTCCTCATTTTTTAATGGAATATAGGTGAATGGAAGCGTTATAGGGAAGGAGTAGCCCCGCGGAAGAATGGCGATGCCTCAATCCCCCGCAGAACGCAAAGCGCGCAGCTAACCCGGCTGTGATATATAATCCCCTCCATACCCGCGGGGATGTAGAAGTGGAGCCGCATCCTCCGGCGTTGCATGAAAAAGGCGTATTAGGGATCTATAGACATAAGGAAAACAACAATTGGTATCGGTTATGAAAAAAACATTACTTCTGGTTTGCGCTGTTCTTATATCAAACTTGGCACTTGCTGCAGGAAATAAAGAAGAAGTGGTGCCTGTGCGGATAAGTTGCCCTAATCCTTATTATCCAGTTTCTGCCATGGCTAATCGGATTAGTGGCACTGTAAATTACGCTGCCTCAGTAAATGAAAAAGGGGAAGTAACTTCTGTTGAGACAACTGGTGCTGAGATCTTTTTTAGAGAAACAAGATCAGCAATGAGAAAATGCAAGTATGAGACCGGAAAGCCAGGCATTGCGCGTGGAACAATAAGATTTCGTCCATCTCAACCGTAAATACTGCTAGCCTACCTGGATTTTGTGTACTGAGAGATCTAGCAGCCTGATGCTCTTGCAATGGGAGTCGAGCCAAGTGATGTTATGTTGGCAAGCTCTAGAGATTTACCTGGCAAAATCACTGGTTAAGGGGAGCAGGTTAGTCATGGTTGGCTGAAAAAAAACTGGAGACGAGTTAGGCTCTCCTGTTCCCAGTGTGATTGCTGAAAAATTTCGTGGCTGTGAGTTTTCGAACTTTCATTCATTCGGAGAGCTTTCAGGAAGGCGGTTTCTGATACCACTGAGCTAACTGAGCGGTTTGACAAGCTAGCTTAGGGAGTATCAAGTTAGAAACATGGTCGTTCATTCGTAAAATGAGCATGTCGGGGGAAGGCTTAAACATGAATTAGAACACGCAAAAGCTATTAAAATACCGGTGATGTGTATGGTATTGAGAACTGGCGAGTTATGATGCACAAAAAGCCATGTCGAAGTTCACTAAGCAATGGTGGTTAATGATGGACAATAAAAAAAGCATTTCTGATTACACCGAATCTGAGTTTTTAGCTTTTGTGAAAAAGATATTTAATCCGGATAATACAACCGAAGATGAAGATGTGCAAAATGTTTTAGAGTTTGAACGTATCACTGAACACCCTGATGGTTCTGATGTAATTTTCTATCCTCCAAAGGGCCGAGAGGATAGTCCGGAAAGGGTTGTTAAGGAAGTGAAAGAATGGCGGGCCAGGAATGGCAAGCCTGGTTTCAAAGAGTAGCTGATCGGTACAGTTGCGTTATCTTACCTATCTTAACGTGATAATAGATGACTTCTGATTGAAACTCGCGCCGGCGGTTTTTTATTACGTTGAATTTATTATCGGTGAAAGTAGTTCACAATTTTGATTTTTTATCAACCAGCCCTAAAGATGCCGTCGGAGTCTGAGCAACTTCCTTAACTTATGCGCTTTGAGGGCATTCCCGATGCAAAAGGCAATCAGAACACCAAGGTCTGCTTTCAGCATAGTGCGGGTATTATCAGGTTATTGGATTTTAATAGCCTCAATCAATTACGCCCCCTGATTCCTAACGTTGTCCACCGCTCGGAAAACGGGGTGCCATGTGAAATGATCAGCAGGTACCGCACCATCTGCAATTATCTCATTCACCTCTTTTCCTCGAATAGCCTGCCTCATCCATTCCCGGGTGGATTCAGGTACCAGGACCAGCGGCCGGCGCTGTGGGGGCTGGCTGTATGGAAATATAAAATAAATTCAGTTGGTTGGAGGGGGCACAACTTATTGGTGTTGTACATTTTTACTGATTTCTTGATTTTGCAGCATGTAATAGTGGCTCAATTCATAGTGTGGCATCAGAAGAGCACGCGTTCTGCCAGCCGCTGGACAACGTGGCGCTGGCGCGTAGCAATTAATGAGGTCTGACAGACAACCGTGGCGTGTATGGTACGGATTCAGGGGCGGAATGTCAGCATCTTTCCGGCACTTTCCGCTGCGGGCAGGGGCAGAAGTAAAAATAAAAAGCCCGCCGGGCGGCGGGCTGAGGCGTTAGCGAACGACCAGCACTGAGCACTCGGCGTGGCGGACTACCGCGGCGGCGTTGGAGCCCAGCAGATAGGTGGTAATATCCGGCCGGTGCGAAGCGATGATCACCAGGTCGGCGGGTAGCGACCTGGCGAGGGCCAGGATCTTATCTTTTGGCGATCCTTCGGCAACGTGAAAATGTTTCCGATCTTCCGGGATAGAGAACTGCTTCGCGAGCTCTTTAAGCTGCGTTTCCGTCCCTTCGCGCAGCTCATCCATACCAGGCAGTTCGGCGGTATAGGCCATTCCCAGTGAGGCATAATAAGGCAGGGAAGGGATAACGGAGAGGAAATGGACCTCAGCGTCGTCAATCCGCGCTTCCGATTCAACGTGACTGATAATGCGTTCAGTAAATTCTTTATCAGAGATATCGATGGGGACAAGAATCATTCTGCTCATAAAACCTCCTGTTTAAGTATCCCCTCATATTGTACGGCATTATGGCACGTTTTGTATCATGACCGCAGTCACACTTTGACATTAACGTGGCTTGCGTTCGGGGAATTTTCCCTTTATCACGCCGTCATAAAATCGGCCTTTTGACACCACCTGTAAAAAGTCACGAAAAATACGCGGTGGAACCCCGGTATATTGCAACGGCGGCTGGTGATAAAAACAGATTTCCAGCGTGGCGGAGGCGTCATCATAGGCGACAGAGATAATTCGGGAAGATTTTACCGGGTGATGATGCATGATGGACGTCCTCGGGCAGGCACTGACTGAGCACGACTATATCACTAAACGGACGGCTATTTTAAGCTGTGGGATATATTGTTTTGTTTTAGCTGCTAAGATGCAAAGAGAGAGAAAGCCCGCCGGAACCGGCGGGCTGGCGCATCAGAACTGGTAAACCAGGCCCAGCGCGACGATGTTGTCGGTAGAAATACCGTTGTCTTTGTAGAAGCTGTCGTTGTCATCCAGCAGGTTGATTTTGTAATCAACGTAGGTGGACATATTACGGTTGAAGTAATAGGTGGCGCCGACGTCCATATATTTGACCAGATCTTTATCGGCGTAGCTGCCGGTATTATAGAGATCTTTGCCTTTGGACTGCAGGTAGGAGATAGCCGGACGCAGACCGAAGTCGAACTGATACTGAGCGGTGACTTCGAAGTTTTGCGTCTTGTTGGCCACGCCGTCATTGCCGTACGGGGTCATGTTGCGGGTTTCAGAGTACATGGTCGCCAGGTAGATATCGTTGGCGTCGTACTTCAGACCGGCAGTCCAGGCTTCGGCTTTATCGCCGCGGGCGTTGGTCCGGGTCATCTGGTCGTTGGTACGGTCAGAAGAGGTATAGGCCGCAGCCGCGCTGATGCCCATGCCGAAGTTATAGGAGGTGGAGAGACCGAAACCGTCGCCGTTGTCAAAGCGAACATCGCTGTCGATGCTGCGGTTGTTGGTGCCGACGTTGATATCCTGGGCGTTCTGGCCTTCGTTTTTACCCTGATACTGCAGGGCGAAGTTCAGACCATCCACCAGACCGAAGAAATCGCTGTTGCGGTAGGTCGCGACGCCGTTGGCGCGGCCTGCCATAAAGTTATCCGCATAGGTGTAAGAGTCGCCGCCGAACTCCGGCAGCATATCGGTCCAGCCTTCGACGTCGTACAGCACGCCGTAGTTACGACCGTAGTCGAAAGAACCGTAATCGCCCACTTTGATACCGGCGAAGGCCAGACGGGTCCACGCCTGATCGCCGGCGCTTTCGGTATTGTTGGCCTGAACGTTGTATTCCCACTGGCCGTAACCGGTGAGCATATCGTTGATCTGGGTTTCGCCTTTAAAGCCAAAGCGAACGTAAGTTTGGTCGCCGTCTTTTTTCGAGTCGCTGGAGAAATAGTGCAGACCGTCTACCTTGCCATAGACATCTAATTTATTTCCGTCTTTATTATAAATTTCCGCCGCGTGCGCAGCGCCAGCGGCTAATAAAGCCGGAATAACGAGGGCCAGTACTTTTCTTTTCATGAAGAAATTCCTTTAACTGTTTTTATGTTCTAGCTTCCGGGAAGGAAGTGAACTCATGCTAAAGGAGCGGTCTAAGATATGGTAAGACTCAATTGTTACGATATAAGTAAAATCTAAATAAAATACGTCTGAAGTAATGGTGATAATTATGGTGAATATATCTACAAATAATATACAAAATAAAAATTATACATATTCACTTTGATCGCGTATTATTCGCGCGTTATATGCCTTTATTGTCATGCCAAGCATTTTTATTTGCCGTCTCATTCTGCGGAATGATTTTGTTTATCGGTAAAACGACAAGCCCGAACTTTATGTTCGGGCTTTTTTTATGGCTGCGGGAGGATAATAACCTTAGCTCTCGCTCGGTGATTTCTCCGCTTTGCCCGCCAACTGGGCGAGGAAGTCGTAGCGCTTCTGCAGGTCGGCGGCAGCGTCTTTCCACAGTTGCTCCGCCACTTCCGGCTGCTGCGCATTCAGGCGACGGAAGCGTTGCTCATTGAGCAGCGTCTCAGCCAGGGCGTCTGACGGTGGGCGGGAGTCCAGCGCCAGCGGGATCTTGCCTTCTTCCGCCCGACGCGGGTCGAAGCGGTAGAGCGGCCAGAAGCCGGTAGCGGTCAGCTGACGCATCTGATCGTGGCTGAGCGCCAGATCGTAGCCATGCTCTTCGCAAGGACTGTAGGCGATGATCAGCGACGGCCCCGGATAGGCTTCCGCTTCCTGAATCGCTTTCACCGTCTGGTTCAGCTGCGCGCCCAGCGAAATCTGCGCCACATAGACATGACCGTACATCATCATGCTGACGCCAAGATCTTTGCGCGCCTTGCGTTTACCGTGCTCGCCAAACTTAGTGACCGCCCCCAGCGGGGTGGCTTTTGACGCCTGGCCGCCGGTGTTGGAGTAACACTGGGTATCCAGCACCAGAATGTTGACATTTTCCGTCAGGCTCAGCACATGGTCCAGACCGCCGAAGCCGATATCGTAGGCCCAGCCGTCGCCGCCGATCAGCCAGACGGATTTCTCCACCAGCGCGTCGGCATCGGTCAGCAGCTCTTCAGCGCCTTGCACGCCGGCCAGCGCCTGACGCAGGGCTGCCACCTGTTCGCGGCGCGCTTCCGGCGTCGCCTCGGCATGCAGCGCCGCGTTCAGCTCTGTCGGCAGCTGGTCGGCGTATTCGCTCAGCAGGCGCATCACGCGCTGGCGATGCTGGTCGACGGTTAAGCGGAAGCCGAGCCCGAATTCAGCGTTATCCTCAAACAGCGAGTTGGCCCACGCCGGGCCGCGGCCGTTGGCGTCGGTCGTGTACGGGGTCGAGGGCAGGTTGCCGCCGTAAATGGATGAGCAGCCGGTGGCATTGGCAATCAGCATCCGGTCGCCATACAGCTGGGTCAGCAGTTTGATATACGGCGTTTCGCCACAGCCGGAGCAGGCGCCGGAGTATTCAAACAGCGGGCTGATCAGCTGCGAAGTGCGGATATCAATACGCTCCAGTTTGCTGCGGTCGATTTCCGGCAGGTTGAGGAAGTAATCGTAATTCACTTTCTCCTCTTCAACATGCTCCAGGCGCGACATCATATTGATGGCCTTGATCTCCGGGTTCTGGCGATCTTTTGCCGGGCACACTTCCACGCACAGGTTGCAGCCGGTGCAGTCTTCCGGGGCGACCTGCAGAACGTATTTCTGCCCGCGCATATCGCGGGATTTAACGTCCAGCGAGTGCAGACTGGCAGGGGCGTTCTCCATGTCCTCCGGCGCGACCACTTTGGCGCGAATTGCCGAGTGCGGGCAGGCGGCAACGCAGTGGTTACACTGGGTGCAAAGCGCTTCCTTCCAGATCGGGATCTCTTCGGCGATGTTGCGTTTCTCCCAGCGGGTGGTGCCCATGGGCCAGGTGCCGTCCGGCGGCAGGGCGGAGACCGGCAGCGCATCGCCGAGGCCGGCCAGCATCGCGGCAGTAACCGTTTTGACGAAATCCGGCGCGGCGTCGGAGACCACCGGCGGGCGGTTCGGACTGCTGGCATTCACCGGCTGCAGCGGCACTTCCGCCAGGGACTCGCGGGCCAGGGCCAGGGCCTGCCAGTTGCGTTCCACCAGCTCCTGACCTTTGCTGCTGTAGCTTTTGGCGATGGCCGCCTGCAGTTCCGCCAGCGCGCTGTCGCCAGGCAGGATGTGAGTCAGATGGAAGAAGGCCATCTGCATCACGGTATTAATGCGCGCCCCGAGGCTACATTCGCGGGCGATCTTCGCCGCGTTGACCACGTAAAAACGCGCTTTTTTCTGATTCAGGGTAGCCTGCACTTCCTGCGGCAGGCGGGACCAGACTTCATCGGCGCTGTACGGCGTGTTGAGCAGGAAAATGCCGCCGGGCTTCAGCCGCTCGGCCATCTGGTATTTATCGATAAACTGCAGCTGGTGGCAGCCAACGAAATCGGCCTGCGAAATCAGATACGAAGAACGAATCGGCTTTTCGCTGACCCGCAGATGGGAGACGGTCAGGCCGCCCGCCTTCTTCGAGTCATAGACAAAGTACCCCTGGGAGAACCACGGGGTGGAGTTGCCGATGATTTTGATATTGTTTTTGGTGGCCGACACGCTGCCGTCGCTGCCGAGGCCGTAGAACAGCGCTTCGAGCTTGGCCTCTGCCGGCAGGGTATTTTCGCCCAGCGGTAGCGACAGGTTAGTCACGTCGTCATAGATGCCGACGGTAAAGCGCGGCTTCGGCTGGGCGGCCTGCAGCTCATGGAATATCGCCAGCACGCATTCCGGACCGAACTCCTTGGAAGAGAGACCGTAGCGGCCGCCGATGGTCCGCGGCAGCGTCTCGCGCTCGCCGCGGTTAAAGGCTTCCGCCAGGGCGGTCATCACGTCGAGATACAGCGGCTCCGCGTGCGCGCCAGGTTCTTTGGTGCGATCCAGCACCGCCACCGCCCGGGCGCTCTCCGGCAGCGCTGCCAGCAGGTGGGCGGCGGAGAACGGACGATAGAGGCGGACCTTCAGTACGCCGACTTTCTCGCCGCGGCTCAGCAATTCATCGACCACCTCTTCGCAGGTGCCGATGGCCGAGCCCATAATGACGATGACGCGCTCCGCCTGCGGATGGCCGTAAAACTCAAACGGTTTGTACTGGCGGCCAGTGGCGGCGGCGAAGTCATCCATCGCTTTCTCGACATGATCATAAACCGCGTCGTACCACGGGTTGGTGGCCTCCCGCGACTGGAAGTAGGTGTCAGGGTTGGCCGAGGTCCCGCGGATCACCGGGTGTTCCGGATTGAGCGCGCGCTGGCGATGCTCAGCGATTTTTTCCTGCGGCAGCAGGGTGCGAATCGTGTCATCCGCCAGCGGGGCGATTTTGTTGATTTCGTGCGAGGTGCGGAAACCATCAAAGAAATGAATAAACGGCACCCGGCTTTGCAGAGTGGCGATATGCGAGATCAGCGCGAAATCCTGCGCTTCCTGAACGCTGCTGGCGCACAGCATGGCGCACCCGGTCTGGCGGACCGCCATCACATCGGAATGGTCGCCGAAGATCGACAGCGCGTGGGTGGCGACGGTGCGGGCGGCGACGTGCAGGACAAACGGCATCAGCTGGCCGGCCAGTTTGTACAGCGTGGGGATCATCAGCAGCAGGCCCTGCGATGAGGTAAAGGAGGTGGAGAGGGCGCCGGTCTGCAGCGCGCCATGTACGGCGCCAATGGCGCCTGCCTCCGACTGCATTTCGACCACGCGGGGCACATCGCCCCAGACGTTTTTCAGCCCATTGCCGGCCCAGGCGTCGGCCTGTTCCGCCATCGTTGAACTGGGCGTGATCGGGTAGATGGCGATAACTTCACTGGTGCGAAACGCGACGGAAGCGACCGCGCCATTACCATCAATAGTAATCATAGGAAGACACCCTTACATTGCGCAAAAGAATGGACGCGTAAAACCGCGACGCGCCCTGTAATTATATAAGAGGTAGTTTAGCAAACCGTTGATGCCGCCATTTTTGCATTTGTGTCCTCAATGCGGCGGCCACCCGTGACCAGATCAATATTTTGCGCGGTTCGCGGAGAAAGTGGCTTTCCAGGGCGTGAAGGCCAGCGATTGTCCGGTGGCGAACCCGGGGGAGATCAACCTTTAGGCAGAAATTTGCTAGAAAATGTTAATGAGACGCATAAATACGTACTTCCCCTCTCGACGCCGCGCGCCACGCTGCCTATTATTCTTGGGTTTGCTTTTTAAGACGTTTCCGAGGGGAGAGAAAATGCGAGCTGCGATATTAGTGGGATGTGCGGCGCTGTTGCTGTCGGCGTGCAGTAGTGAACCCGTTCAGCAGGCCACGGCGGCGCACGTCACGCCAGGAATGCGGGCGGCGATGAGCGACGCCGGTCAGGCCAACTGCGCCATGATAGGCGGCTCGTTATCGGTGGCTCGTCAGCTCGATGGTTCGGCGATTGGCATGTGCGCGTTGCCGAACGGTAAACGCTGCAGCGAGCAGGCGCTGGCGGGCGGAAGCTGCGGCTATTAATGGCAGCCCCGCAGCGGGTTCACCACGCCGGCTAGTGCATCAGGTCGGCGAGCTTATAGACCAGCGTCTGGTCGGCGGTCGCCAGCGTCAACTGGTTTTCCGTCAGATCGACCTGCGCGCCCTCGCGCAGCATCTTACCAATGGTCGCGTCAAGGGTATTGAGCTGGGCATCGTGGCACAGCATCCGGGTCATCGCCAGCGATTTAACCTTCAGCTCGCCGTCCGACACCTTACCTTCCCCGCTGAAGCCGTTGCACATATTGCCCGAAACATACATATTGCCCGTAAGAGCCGTCTTCTCGCCGAAGCTCAGCTCCAGCGGCCGGTCGCCCGCGTTCACCGCCTGGCCGTTGACGCTGGTCAACACGAAACGATGATGCTGTAGCTGTTCCGCGCCGGTGGACACCTTACTGTTATAGACACAGCCGGACAGCAGCAACCCTGCCGCCAGTAATGCCGCAAATTTGTTCATTTTTACTCCAAAACATTCACATTACTAATAAAACAAAGCCAGTGTAACGGTATCGCAGCGGGGATCTGTGGGGATTATCTGAATGTGCTCCCCTGGCGAGAGGAGCACAAAAGGGAAAGGAATCAGACGATAGCGTTCGGGCAGGTTTCACCGTTGGCGACCTGCTGCAGATTGCCCAGGGTGGTCTCCGAAATGCTGATCAGCGCCTCGGCGGTGAGGAACGCCTGATGGCCGGTAAACAGCACGTTGTGGCAGGCGGAGAGGCGACGGAAGACGTCGTCCTGGATCACGTCGTTGGATTTGTCTTCGAAGAACAGATCGCGTTCGTTCTCATAAACGTCCAGCCCCAGCGCGCCGATTTTCTGGTGCTTCAGGGCATCGATGGCCGCCTGGGAATCGATCAGCGCGCCGCGGCTGGTGTTAATCACCATCACCCCGTCCTTCATCTGATCGAAGGCCTCGCGATTGAGCAGATGGTAGTTTTCGTCGGTGAGCGGGCAGTGCAGGGAGATCACGTCCGACTCCTTGTACAGCGTGGCCAGGTCAACATATTCCACCCCCAGCTCCAGCGCGGCGGCGCTTGGGTACGGGTCAAAAGCCAGCAGACGCATGCCGAAGCCTTTAAGGATCCGTAGCATCGCCACGCCAATTTTCCCGGTGCCGATCACCCCGGCGGTTTTGCCGTACATGGTGAAACCAGTGAGGCCTTCGAGGGAGAAATTGGCATCACGGGTACGCTGGTAGGCGCGGTGGATGCGGCGGTTAAGCGACATCATCATGCCGATCGCATGTTCAGCGACCGCTTCCGGCGAGTAGGCCGGGACGCGCACGACGCGCAGGCCAAGCGCTTTCGCCGCCTCGAGGTCGACGTTGTTAAACCCGGCGCAGCGCAGAGCGATATACTTCACGCCGTGAGCCTTCAGCTCCTCCAGCACCGGACGGCTGCCGTCGTCATTGACGAAGATGCATACCGCTTCGCAACCGTGGGCGGTTTTGGCGGTTTTCTCTGTCAGCAGGAAGTCGAAGAATTCCAGTTCAAAGCCGTAGGTATCATTAACGTGCTGCAGGTACTTTTTATCGTACTGCTTCGTACTGTAAACCGCGATTTTCATAAGACTTTTCTCCAGTGATTATAACGTCACGGTAGCATATTTAAAATAATCGTACAATTATTAAAAAATAGTTTAAATAGCAGGTGCTTATCCTAATTCTAGAGCATATCGCGGATTTGCGGAATCTCTTTGAAAGACAAAGTTTTTTCACCACAAACTCAGGCTTAAAGCGCCGGGGGAGAGCAGCAGAAACGGCCACAGCAGACCGGAGGTGACGTTAGCCAGCTGAAACGACCACAGCGGCAGGCCGCTGGCGCCGCTGACCAGGGGCAGGGTGGCGCGCAGGGGAGAGAGGAAGCGACTGAAAAAGACCGCCCACAGCCCGCGGCGCTGAAAAAAGAGTCGACTGCGGGCCAGCCGCTCGGCGGTCAGCCAGCGCAACTGCGTGAGGCGGTGACGATAGCGAACGCCTAACCACCACGAGAGCCAGAATCCGCCGATGGCGCCGAGGCTGGCGCTGGACCACATTAACAGGAAATGACCGAGGCTGGCGGAAGCAAATGTCCCCAGCAGCAGCAGGCCGGAGGTGCCCGGGATCGCCAGCGACACCAGCGCGCAGGATTTAGTGAAAGTGAGCAGGAAAACCATCAGTAATACCAATGGATAGTGGCCCTGTGCGCTCTCAATGAGCGAGATAATTAACGACACTGTCTCTCCCGCAAGCAAAACCGAACTGGCTGGAGTGTGGCAGGGAGCGCTTAAACAAAAGCTAAATAGTGACGAGCGATCGCCGCGCCGCGATACCGGCTGGCAACTATGCTTTAACAGGTCGCAAACTTTCACTCACTGGTCGAACGTGTCACAATGGGCGCCTTTCGGCTTTTACTTATGTTGAATCAGGATATTAACTGCCCATGAAGGGTAAATATAAAGCCGCCATCGCGCTGGTGTTAGCGCTGGTGTTACTGCCGCTAACCCTGCTGTTGACGCTGACCCACTGGGTGCCGACGCTGGCGGGCATCTGGCTGCCCGTGGGGACTCATATCGCTTTGCAGGAGAGCCCGCGTCTTACGCGCTCCGCCCTGCTGATCCCCGATCTACGCTATCTGGTGGGCGACTGTGAACTCGCCCGGGTGACCGATGCCCGTCTCTCGCGCCCCAGCCGCTGGCGGCTGCATATTGGCCAGCTGGAGATCAACAGCGCCTGCCTGAGCAAACTGCCGGCCAGCGATCCCGCGCCGGGGGCGCCGCGCACCCTCGCCGAATGGCAATCAATGCTGCCCTACAGCTGGTTAACCATTGAGAACCTGCGGCTGTCGCCGTGGGAAAAATGGCAGGGGCGGCTGGTGATGTCCTTGACGCCTGCGCAGCAGGATATCGGCTTCGCCGGGAACGATTTGAGCCTGCAGGCGCGCCTGCGCGGCCAGGCGCTCACTGTCAGCCAGTTCAGCGCCCGGCTGACTGACGATCAGCCGCCGGTGAAGCTGGTGGGGACCTTCCATCTGCCGCTGGTGCCGGATGGCCTGCCGGTCGATGGCCAGATGCAGGGTACCTTCGAATTTCCGCAGACCGCAGAATGGATCGATGCCGAGCTGGCGTGGCAGCAAAATCGCGGCCAGCTGCTGGTCACCCCGCGCGGCGAGGTGGAGCCCATTCTCGACCTGCCGTGGGAGATCACCCCGGAACGGATCACCATCAGCGACGGCCGCTGGCGCACCCGCTACGAGGCGTATCCGCTGAGCGGCCGCGTGGCGCTGTCGGTCGGTAACTGGCAGCAGGGCACGGAACAGATGATCGTCAGCGGCCGCTTAAATGTGCTCACCGAGGGGCATGCCGGCAAAGGCAACGCGGTGCTGAATATCGGTCCGGGCAAGTTAAGCATGGATAACAGCGACCTGCCGCTGCGGCTCACCGGCGAGGCCAAGCTGGGGGAGATGATCTTTTACGCCGCGCTGCCGGCCCAGCTCAGCGGGCCGCTGGTCAGCCCGCAGCTGGCGTTTCACCCCGGGGCGCTACTGCGTTCGCGCGGGCGGGTGATCGACGCGCTGAACATTGACGAAATCCGCTGGCCGCTGGCCGGGGTGAAGGTCACCCAGCAGGGCGTCGATGGCCGCCTGCAGGCGATCCTCCGCGCCCATGAGCAGCAGATGGGCGACTTTACGTTGCACCTGGACGGGCTGGCGAACGATTTTCAGCCCGACAGCGGCCGCTGGCAGTGGCGCTACTGGGGCGAGGGGCATTTCACGCCAATGCAGGCGCGCTGGGATGTGAAGGGCAGCGGTGAGTGGCGGGACAATGCCATTACGCTGAGCAGCCTCTCCACTGGCTTCGATAAGCTCGAGTACGGCACGATGCGGGTCAGCACGCCGCGTCTGACCCTCGAGCAGCCGATTCGCTGGCTGCGCGACGCTGAGCATCCGCGGCTGACCGGCGCGCTGTCGCTGGATGCGGCAAAAACCACCTTCTCCGGCGGCAGCTATCTCCCGGCGTCGACGCTGAAATTCGCTGTCGACGGCCGGGACCCGACGTGGTTCCAGTTCACCGGCGCGCTGCACGCCGATACCATTGGCCCGGTGCGGTTGACCGGGCGCTGGGATGGCGAACGGCTGCGCGGCCAGGCCTGGTGGCCTAAACAGTCGCTGACGGTATTCCAGCCGCTGGTGCCGCCGGACTGGAAGATGAACCTGCGCGAAGGCGGTCTCTATGCGCAGGTGGCCTTCTCGGCGGCAGCCGGGCAGGGATTTGAGGCGGGCGGTCATGGCGTCCTGAAGGGCGGCAGCGCCTGGATGCCGGATAACCAGATCAATGGCGTCGACTTCGTTCTGCCGTTCCGCTTCAGCGATGGCCACTGGCAGCTGGGCACCCGTCGTCCGGTCTCCCTGCGCATTGGCGAAATCGTCAACCAGGTCACCGCGCGCAACCTGACGGCGGACCTGCAGGGCACCTGGCCATGGAGCGAGGCCAATCCGCTGCAGCTTAGCGACGTCAGCGTCGACCTGTTAGGCGGCAAGCTGACCCTGCTGCAGCTGCGCATGCCGCAGCGCGACCCGGCGCTGATCCGTCTGCAGCACATCTCCAGCAGCGAACTGACCAGCGCGGTCAAGGTGAAGCAGTTCGCCATGTCCGGGGCGGTGAGCGGCGCGCTGCCGCTGTGGCTGGAGAATAATCAATGGATTATCCACGACGGCTGGTTGCGTAATGACGGACCGATGACGCTGCGGCTAGACAAAGACACCGCCGATGCGCTGGTGGCGGACAACGTCTCCGCCGGGGCGGCGATCAACTGGCTGCGCTATATGGAGATCTCCCGTTCATCGACGCAGATTAACCTCAACAATCTGGGCGTGCTGACGCTTAAGGCCGCCATCAACGGCACCAGCCGGGTGGACGGGAAAAGCAGTACCGTGCATTTAAACTACGCTCATGAGGAGAATATTTTCGATCTGTGGCGCAGTTTACGCTTCGGCGACAATTTACAGGCGTGGCTTGAGCAAAATGCCACGCTGCCCGTGCGGCGCTGTACGGACGGTAAGACATGTAAGGAACCTAAATGAAGAAGCTGTTACTGGCCATAGTGGCGTTGATGCTGCTCGCCGGCTGTACGCCGCGTATCGAAATTGCGGCGTCGAAAGAGCCCATCACCATCAATATGAATGTCAAAATTGAGCATGAGATCCATATCAAGGTCGATAAGGATGTGGAAAACCTGCTGAAATCCCGCAGCGATTTGTTCTGAGGCGACGATGAGAAAACGACTGTTAACCGCGGCGCTGGCGCTGACTCTGCTCAGCGCGCCCGCGCTGGCGTTGACCCTGAACGAAGCGCGCCAGCAGGGGCGGGTGGGGGAGACGCTGAACGGCTATCTGGCGCCGCTGCGTCAGGATAAAGAGACGCTGGCGCTGGTGAAGCAGATTAACGCCGCGCGCAGTGAAAGCTACCAGCAACTGGCGGATGACAACAATCTGCCGGTGGATGAGGTAGCGAAAATGGCCGGACAGAAGCTGGTGGCCCGCGCTCAGCCCGGCGAGTACGTTCAGGGGCTGAACGGCCAGTGGCTGCGCAAATAGTTAGCGGCAGCGCTTACGGTATTCGCCCGGCGAGACGCCGAAGCGCTGCTTAAAGGCGGTGGAGAAATGGCTGTGGTCGCTGAAGCCCCAGCGGTAGCCGATCCCCGCCAGCTTTTCGTCGTCATGGACGTTCTGTAACGCCCGGGCGCACAGATCCAGCCGCCGGTTCTTAATATACTGCGCCACTACCAGCCCTTTGTCGGCAAACAGCCGGTAGAGGCTGCGCACCGACATTCCCGTCTCGCTGGCCAGCCACTCCGGCCGCAGGTGTTCCGACTGAATGGACGCGTCGATTAACGCAATGATCTTCTGAAACTGCTGGTCCCGCCGGGACGGGGTCGGCTCGCGCTGGCGCAGCACCGGGCGCAACAGGCAGGCGATCGCGTCCAGCGCCGCCTCACTCTCGCTGGCGGAGAGCGTCGTGCCGCCCATACTCTCCAGCAGCAGGCGCTGACTGAGCTGCACCATCGGCAGAGACTTGTCCAGCCGGCAGGCGGTGGCGATCTCACCCGTCGGCGCCACCCGCTGGCGCGGCAGCAGCAGCGAAGCCTGACGCGAGGTCTGCTGCCAGACGATAGAGCACGGGCGGGCGGCGTCGATCAGCGTGATATCCCCCGCCGCCAGGGTCACCTGGCGATCGTCCTGTTCGATCACCGCTTCGCCGGCGAGCTGAAACACGGTATAGAACCAGGCGTCGTTATCGCGTTTGATCTCATTGCGCGTGCGGTAGAGATTGACGCCGGCGGCGGTGACCGTGCTGACTTTGAGACTGCCGGCGTAGCGGGCGTCAATGTCGCCGTGAAAGCGTCCCTCCAGCGGCCGGGCGGCGAAATGGCCGCAGACCTGATTGATCGTCGCCAGCCAGCGCTGGTAGGCCAGCCCCCCCTCAGCCGTGGTCATCATTCGCCGTTCTCCTGTAATAATAATGTTTCTGCATTGTTGCATTTATGCCGCCTCAGGCAAGGGCGCGATGGCGGGTATATGAAAGAACTATTACCTGCGGCACATTTCTGTCAGGGCAGGCGACGGAATTGCGGCGACTGTCACAGCGGCGCAAACGAATGTCACAGAGAAAAAAGCGCCAGCCGCCAACCGGACATAGACTGAAAGCACTATCCGCGAAGAATAAGGAAAGGGTATGTCCACCTCTCAGATAGCGCTGCTTGCCAGCGTCCAGCAGTTTTTAGACCGTCAGCATGGCCTGTATATCGACGGCGCTCCCTGCGCCGCGCAGAGCGAAAACCGGTTAACCGTCTGGGATCCGGCCACCGGGCAGGCGATCGCCACCACCGCCGACGCCAGCCCGGCGGATGTCGACCGGGCGGTGATGTCCGCCTGGCGCGCCTTCGTCGATCGCCGCTGGGCCGGTCGCACCCCGGCCGACCGTGAGCGCATCCTGCTGCGCTTTGCCGATCTGGTGGAGGCGCACGGCGAGGAGCTGGCGCAGCTGGAGACCCTTGAGCAGGGTAAATCCATCGCCATCTCCCGCGCCTTCGAGGTCGGCTGCACCCTGAACTGGATGCGCTACACGGCGGGGCTGACCACCAAAATCAGCGGCCGGACGCTGGACGTCTCGATCCCGTTCCCGCAAGGGGCCCGTTACCAGGCGTGGACCAAAAAAGAGCCGGTGGGGGTCGTGGCGGGCATCGTTCCGTGGAATTTCCCGCTGATGATCGGTATGTGGAAGGTGATGCCGGCGCTGGCGGCGGGCTGCTCGATCGTCATCAAACCCTCGGAAACCACCCCGCTGACCCTGCTGCGGGTGGCGGAGCTGGCGACCCAGGCGGGCATTCCTGACGGGGTGTTCAACGTGGTCACCGGCAGCGGCGCCGGCTGCGGCGCGGCGCTGACCTCGCATCCGCAGGTGGCGAAGGTGAGCTTTACCGGCTCGACGGCCACCGGGAAACAGATTGCGCGGGTGGCCGCCGACCGACTGACCCGCGTGACGCTGGAGCTGGGCGGCAAGAACCCGGCGATTGTGCTCAAAGACGCCGATCCCCAGTGGGTCATTGAGGGGCTGATGACCGGCAGCTTCCTCAACCAGGGACAGGTCTGCGCCGCCAGTTCGCGGATCTACATTGAAGCGCCGCTGTTTGACACCCTGGTCAGCGGTTTCGAGCAGGCGGTGAAATCGCTGCAGGTGGGACCGGGGATGCAGGAGACGGCGCAGATCAACCCGGTGGTCTCCCGGGCCCACTGCGACAAGGTGGCGGCCTACCTCGAAGAGGCCCGCCAGCAGAAGGCGGAGCTTATCAGCGGCAGCGCCGGGCCGGATGCCGGGGGGTACTATATTCCGCCGACGCTGGTGGTCAACCCGGACGCCGGGCTGCGCCTTACCCGCGAGGAGGTGTTTGGCCCGGTGGTGAACCTGGTGCGGGTGGCTGACGGCGAGGAGGCGCTGCGCCTGGCCAACGACAGCGATTTCGGCCTGACCGCCAGCGTCTGGACCCGCGACCTGACCCAGGCTCTCAACTATACCGACCGCCTGCAGGCCGGGACGGTATGGGTCAACAGCCATACCCTGATTGACGCCAACCTGCCGTTCGGCGGCATGAAGCAGTCCGGTACCGGTCGCGATTTCGGCCCGGACTGGCTCGACGGCTGGTGCGAAACCAAATCGGTCTGCGTGCGTTACTAGCCCTCCGTCGGGGAAGGCGCATCGCTTTTCCCGACATCCCGCTTGCCGACCTCCGCGCTTTCTCGCTACTGTGGAGGGCAATCTTTGCCCGCGCAGGGCGGTGAATGATGAGGAGGTCTTCGGCATGACAGCATTTCCTGAGGTTGCACTAATTGGTCCCGGCGCCATCGGCACGACGATCGCCGCCGCCCTGTTTGCGGTGGGGAGGGCGCCGGTGGTTTGCGGGCGCACAGCCCATTCGTCGCTGGTGCTGCGCACTGATGAGGGTGAGATCGTGGTGCCCGGCCCGGTGCTTACCGACCCGACGGCGATAGCCGCCCCCTTCGACCTGGTGTTTGTCGCGGTGAAGGCCACCCAGACGGAGGCCATTGCCCCCTGGCTGACGGCCCTGTGTTCGCCGGACACCGTGGTATGCGTGCTGCAAAACGGCGTCGAGCAGCGCCAGCAGTTTGCCCCTTTGACCGGCGGCGCGACGGTGCTGCCGTCGGTGGTCTGGTTTCCGGCGCAGCGCGACGCCGATGCTTCCGTCTGGCTGCGCGCCGCGCCGCGACTGACGCTGCCGGACCTGCCGGGGGCGGAGCGGGTGCAGCAGGCGCTGGCGGGAACCCGCTGCGCGGTGGAGCTGGCGGCCGATTTTACCACCGTGGCCTGGCGTAAACTGCTGCAGAACGCCGTCGCCGGACTGATGGTGCTGACCGGACGACGCGCCGGGATGTTCGCCCGGGAGGAGCTCACCGCTCTCGGACTGGCCTATTTGCGCGAATGCCTGCAGGTGGCGCGGGCGGAAGGGGCCGTCCTGAGCGACAGCGTGCCGGAGGAGATCATCGCCGGTTTTCATCGGGCGCCTGCCGACCTGAGCACCTCTATTCTGATCGATCGGCTGCATGGCCGACCGCTGGAGTGGGATATTCGTAACGGGGTGGTGCAGCGTCGCGGGCGTCAGCACGGCATACCGACGCCGCTCAGCGATATCATCGTGCCGCTGCTGGCGGCGGCCAGCGACGGCCCGGGCTGACCCGGGCTGGCGCGGGGTTAGTCCACCAGGGAGGGATCGAGGTCGATCATCAACTGCTTCATCTCGGCAAAGTGCTGCCGGGAGAAATCGGCAATCTTCTCCCAGTCCTGGGCGGTTTTTTCCGCCACCGCGTCTGACAGCACCTTCAGCGGCTGGCCGGTTGACCAGGCGGTGATCAGGATCTGACAGGCGCGCTCCAGGGTCCAGATATCGTCGAACGCTTCGCCGATGGTCGGGGCGGTCACCAGCACCCCGTGGTTGCCCATCAGCAGACGGCGTTTATCCGCCAGCAGCCCCGCCAGCCGGGCCCCTTCTGCCGCGGTGTCCGCCATCCCGCCGTACAGCGTATCGACGGCGACCCGGTTAAAATAGCGGGCCGTGTTCTGGTCGATGGGCAGGATCTGCGGCGTCGCCAGACAGGCGAGGCTGGTGGTGTATACCGGGTGCAGATGCAGCACCACCCGCACGTCCGGCAGCCGCTGATGGATCTGCCCGTGAATAGCCCACGCGGTGGCATCGACGTCAGGGCGCGCGGCGCAGCTTTCATCATCGGCGTTCAGCACCAGCAGATCGCTGGCGCGGATGCGCGAAAAGTGTTTCCACTTCGGGTTCAGTAAAAACGTCTTCCCGTCGGCGGAGAGCGCGGCGCTGAAATGGTTGGCCACCGCCTCATGCATGCCAAGATGGGCAATGATGCGAAAGGTGGCCGCCAGGTCGATGCGGATCTGCTCTTCATCGGTATCGCGCATGGGCATTACTCCGCTTTTGGCATCAGGGTCTGCAGATCCTCTGCCGTCGGCGCCTGGAAGTGATATTTCTTCAGCAGGGCGGCGTATTCCGGCGTGGTGCTGTATTTTTTCAGCGCCTCTTCAAGGGCGGTTTTCACCTCAGTGTTGCCTTTTTTAACGCCAAAGCCGTTCAGCACCGGATAGATCAGGGTGTCAGAGGCGATCACCACCCGGTCGCCCAGCTTTTCCACCACCCCGCGCGCCACGGCGGCGTCGGTGATCTGCGCATCCACTGCGCGCGACAGCAGCGCCTGGGTGGTCTGCGGGTCGGTGGTATAGACGCTCAGCGCAATCGGCTTCAGCCCCTTCTTCACGCAGTAGTCGGCGGAAAGCTTCTGCAACTGCGCCAGCCACGAGGTGGCGCCCATCGAGCCGATTTTATGCCCGCAGAAGTCTTCCGGGGTCTTTGGCTGATAGTCGCTCCCTTTACGGGCGAGGATCGCTTCCCCGCTTTTCAGGTACGGCACCATGTCGATCACCTTCAGGCGCTCGGCGGTAATGTACATCGACGAGTTGGTGATATCGAAGCGCCCGCCCTGCAGTCCGGGGATCAGGTTGGGGAAGCGGGTATCGATATTCACCGCCTCGCGGCCCATGCTCTTCGCCAGGCCGTCGAGCAGTTCAATATCAAACCCCGCCGGCTTATTGTTCTCCATATACTCGTAAGGGAAAAAGGTCATGTCCGAACCGGCGGTGATCTTGCCGCTTTGCTGGAAGGCCAGCGCGTTCAGGGATGTCAGAGCCCCCGCTGCGCAGAGCAGCAGAGCCAGCGGGCGTGGTGCGAAAAAGCGTGTCATAAAACCTCCGGAGTGTGGGCGAATTACATGCTGGCGCGATCGGCACCGGCCTGCTGAACAAAAAACGAAGCGCCGCGCGGCTTCTGCGGCAGACGAAGCTGGTTATCGGTGCTGCGCACCAGACCGCTCTCTTCCCCGGCCACCAGCTGGCCGGCATGGCGGCTCGGCAGCGGGTTTTCGCCGAAGGGCAGCGCATCCTCGGCGGCGTAGACGCTGATGAACAGGGTGCGAGGCAGGGCGGTTTCGTTGGGGCTGGAGGCGTGCAGCAGGCGGGTATGCATAAAGCAGACTGAGCCCGCCGGGCCAAAACAGGCCTGCGGCTGCTGGCAGTGAGCCGTCACCACCTCGTCATCCACCGCTCCGGTGAAGCGCCCCTCCTGCCAGTGGGACCACAGCGGCCCCTGATGGCTGCCCGGCACCACGTTGAGCGGGCCATTCTCCGGCGTCACCTCGCTGACCATCAGCAGGGCGGTGATGATGTCGTCATTACTGTGCGGGGTGAAGAGGAAATCCTGATGCCATTTCACCTCGGTGGCGGTGTGCGGCAGCTTGGAGTTAATTTTGCTGTGGTGAAAGCGGGTGCCGCTGCCGCCGATCAGCTGCGCGGCGATGGTCGCCATCCGCGAGTTGAGCGCAGTATGGCGATACGCTTCGGAGATCTCCGTCGGGGAGGCGACCCGGCGCAGCGACGGATGGTCGGGAGCATGGTCGCGCTCGATATCGAAGCGCGGCCGCCCGTCGAGGGTTTCCCCCCACGCCGACGCGTGGCGACGGCTCTCCTCGACCCAGCCGTCAAAATCGCTCTGCAGAGTGGCGATGTCGGCGGCGGAAAGCACCCCTTCGACCACCAGATAACCCTGCTGATGAAACTGCTCAATTTGCCACTGCGCAATCATAGTTTTTCCTCTTCACGTCCCGATAGTTAAGCCAGAGAAACATCTTTCAGAAAGGCCTCGACCCGCGGGTGTTGCCCGCTGCGCATCGCCTGCGGCGTGTCATCGCACACCACCCGGCCTTTCTCCATAAACACGATCCGGTCAGACACTTTGAAGGCGAAGTTCATCTCGTGGGTGACGATGACCATCGTGATGCCTTCATGGGCCAGGGATTCGATAACCTGCAGCACCTCATTCACTTTTTCCGGATCCAGCGCCGAGGTGGGCTCATCGAACAGCATGATCTGCGGACGCATCATCAGGGCGCGGGCGATAGCCACCCGCTGCTGCTGACCGCCGGAGAGCTGGTGCGGATACTTCCAGGCGTGTTCCAGCATGCCCACCTTGTGCAGCAGCTCGCAGGCGTGCTGGCGCAGCTCCGCGTCGCTTGCGAGATGGTGATAGCGCGGGGCCAGCAGCAGATTGCCGAACACGGTCAGATGCGGGAACAGGTTGAAGCTCTGGAACACCATGCCGATATTCAGACGGTGTTCGGCATTCTCCATAAAGCGCGGCTTCTGCTGCCCCTGGCGGTCGAGATGAATAAAGGGCTGGCCGTTAATCTGAATTTCGCCGTTGTCGATCTGCTCAAGACCGTTCAGCAGGCGAATGAGGGTGGTTTTTCCCGAGCCCGACGGGCCGATGACCGACATCACTTCGCCGGGCTGGATCTGCAGGCTCACCGCCCCCAGCACTTCGACGTTGTTGTAGGCCTTATGCAGCTTAGAGGCCTGCAGCGCCGGCTCATGGCCCTGGGAGACGCTGCGCGCCATCGCCGGGCGGCGGGCGGTCGCCAACTGCTGCATCTCGGCATCCACCGGCCGGGCGGTGTCGCGTCGGGTGACATCGAGGTAGTTCTCCAGCCGTTTCAGCAGAAAATCGAACACCGTGACGATAAAGATGTAATAAAACGCCACGGCGGTCATGGTCTCCATGACCAGAAAGTTCTGCGAGTAGAGCTGCTGGCCGACCATCAATATTTCGGTCAGGGAGATCACCGACACCAGCGAACTGAGCTTCACGATGGCGATATACTCATTGGCCAGCGCCGGCAGGGCGACGCGCAACGCCTGGGGAATGATCACCCGCCACTGGATCCCGGCGTAGCGCAAACCCAGGGCCCGCGCGGCTTCACTCTGCCCGCGGGGGATGGAAAGCAGCCCGCCGCGATGGATCTCGGCGATATAGGCCGCTTCGCTGAGGACCATCGCCAGCAGGCCGGCCCAGAAGGGGTCGTTCAGCACCGGCGCGAAGGAGGGCAGCGCCTGCGGCATGTTGTAGACAAAAATCAGCAGGACCAGCAGCGGCATACTGCGAAATAACCAGATATACAGCCGGGCAGGGGTGGATAACCAGCCGCGCGGCGACTGTTTAGCCAGCGCCAGAATAAATCCGAGCACAATACTGCAGCCCCAGGTCAGCAGACTTAATTTAATGACGGTCCAGGTGGCCCACCAAAAATCGGCATCGCTGAGCAGGCTTAACATGTAGTTCCAGTTAAACGTCATGGGCTATTTCACTCGTCATAATTAACCTAAATGAAAGCGGCTCGGCTGTGCATTAATGGGGAGCCGCCGGTGTTCATCGTGCGAATACACTATGCTGGCAGGATGCTTTCAGAGGCAATTAGTAAATTTTTGGTCTTTAAGTTTAAAAAAACTATACAGCGTTATTAACGATATGGAATTTAAAGTGATTATCAGGATACTTTGCGTAAACAATTTAAAAACAATAGCTGTAATTCAATAACGCCATTTTATGCAGACAGGTTATTTTGCGCGAAACTGGGGCGACCGCTGCCTGCTCAATGTGCAGCGTGATGCATGATGGTGCAAACGGGGAAATAAACCGCGCCGGCGCGGGAGGAGAAAAAATAATATCGCCCCCTGGCGGGCAATGCGCCGCCATTCTTCGCGGGTGGCACGCGGATTGCTTGGGACTTAGAGGAAAACTATTCCCCGCGTGCGCCGGACCATATTTTATCAATGGTGATGCTATGAACCGATTTACCCTGAAGCAGCTCAAATATTTCGTCACCGTGGTGGAGACGGAGAGTATCGCCGAGGCCTCCCGCCAGCTGCACATTGCGCAGCCGTCGATTTCCATTGCCATTAAGAATCTGGAGAGCACCTTCGACCAGCAGCTGTTTATTCGCCACCACGCGCAGGGCGTCTCGCTCACCTCCAGCGGTCGGCGGATCTACGATAAAGCGAAGGAGCTGCTGCGCCTGTCGTGGGAATTTGAGCAGAATTCGCGAGCGGATAAAGAGCTGGTTTCTGGCATGATCTCCATTGGTTGCTTTGAGTCGGTGGCCCCGCTGTATATGCCGAAGCTGGTGGCCGGGTTTAAGAAATGCTATCCGGAAATTACGCTGCATCTGTATGACGGCGAACAGCATGAGCTGATGCATGGCCTGCACCGCGGCCGCTTCGACCTGGCGCTGGTCTACGATCTGGAGCTCGGCCACTCGATCAATAAAGAGCGGCTTAATGCCCCGCATAAACCCTACGCGCTGCTGCCCGCCGCGCATCCGCTGGCGCAAAAGGCGCAGGTGACGCTGCAGGAGTTGAGTCGCGAGCCGATGATCCTCCTCGACGCGGTCCCGAGTAAAAACTATTTCATCTCCATCTTTAAGGAAAAGGGCTATCACCCGGAAGTGGCTTACAGCTCCCCCTCTATCGAAATGGTGCGCTGTATGGTCGGCCAGGGGCTCGGTTTTTCGGTGCTGGTCACCCGGCCCTGCTGCGATATGACCTACGATGGCGAAAGGGTGGTGCAGCGGGATATTGCCGACGACATGCCCGCCTCAACCTTAATTATGGCGCACCTCGCTAATAATGAGCCGACGCGGCCGACGCAACTATTTATGGATTATTGTCGCAGTATCGAATTAACCCCCTCTCACGGCTGAAATAATGCCTGCCGATCCGGCAGGCGTTATTTTTTCTGTCGCCACTCAGCCTCGTAAAATTCTATTCAGTCGATCGTTTTATAATATTTTACCAATTCGTCACAGTTAAATAACCTGAAAGCCGTCAATTCCGGCGACCTCGTCGGCAACTGTGCTTGAAGGATAGAGAAATGACTGAACAGATAACCGAGATCGATACCCTGGTGGTCGGCGCGGGGCAGGCGGGCGTCGCCATGAGCGAGCATCTGACCCGGCTGGATATCCCCCATCTGGTGCTGGAGAAACAGGGTATTGCCCAGGCCTGGCGCAGCGGGCGCTGGGATTCGCTGGTGGCCAACGGCCCGGCCTGGCACGATCGGTTTCCGGGGATGGTGTTCCCTGACTGCCCGCCGGACAGCTTTGTCGGCAAAGAGCAGGTTGCGGACTATTTTGCCGCCTATGCCCGCAGCTTCAATGCGCCGATCCGCACCGGGGTGGAGGTGTACAGCGCCGAACGCCTCGCCGGGCGGCCGGGCTTTCGTGTCGACACCTCCGAGGGGGTGATTGAGGCGCAGCGGATCGTGGCGGCTACCGGACCCTTTCAGCGCCCGGCGATCCCGGCCATCGCCCCGCAGAGTGAGGCTATTCAGCAGCTCCATTCGGCGCACTATTTTAATCCGCAGCAGCTGCCGGAGGGCGGCGTGCTGGTGGTGGGGGCCGGATCCTCCGGCGTGCAGATTGCCGATGAGCTACAGCGTGCCGGACGCGCGGTGTGGCTGTCGGTGGGGGCGCACGACCGACCGCCGCGTCGCTATCGCCAGCGCGATTTTTGCTGGTGGCTCGGCGTGCTGGGGATGTGGGACGCTGCGGCCAATGCGCCGGGGAAAGAGCATGTCACTATCGCGGTGAGCGGCGCGCGCGGCGGCCATACCGTCGATTTTCGCCAGCTGGCGCATCAGGGGGTCACCCTGGTGGGGCAGACTCGCGGCTTTGACGGCGCCAGGGCGCTGTTTCACCCCGACCTGGCCGAGAATATCCGCCGCGGCGATGCCTCCTATCTTGCGCTGCTCGACGCCGCCGACGACTGGGTAGCGCGCAACGGTTTGGATCTGCCCGAAGAGCCCTCCGCCCGTGACTTTCTGCCCGACCCGGCCTGCGTCAGCGACCCGCTGCTTAGCCTCGACCTGGCCGAGGCCGGGATCGGCGCCATCATCTGGGCGACCGGGTATACCACCGATTATCGCTGGCTGAAGGTCAACGCCTTCGATGACGCGCAGCGGCCGCAGCATCACCGCGGCGTGTCGACGGAGCCGGGGGTCTATTTCCTCGGCCTGCCGTGGCTGTCGCGGCGCGGGTCCACCTTTATCTGGGGCGTCTGGCACGATGCCAAATATATTGCCGACCAGATCGCCATTCAGCGCCAGTATCAGCGCTACCAGCCGTCCTGATAACCGATTCCTGAAGGAGTGCTTTGATGCCAACCCATACCCGTATTCGCATGTTTAACACCAAAGAGACCTACCCAAACCAGGCGCTGAATAACGATCTGTGCCAGGCGGTGCGGGCGGGGAATACCGTCTACGTTCGCGGCCAGGTCGGCACCGATTTCGCCGGCAACCTGATCGGCCTCGGCGACCCGCGGGCCCAGGCGGAGCAGGCGATGAAGAATGTCGAACAGCTGCTGAAAGAGGCCGGCAGCGACCTCTCGCATATCGTCAAGACCACCACTTATCTGATCGACCCCCGCTATCGCGAGCCGGTCTATCAGGAGGTGGGCAAATGGTTGAAAGGGGTCTTCCCCATCTCCACCGGGGTGGTGGTGTCGGCCCTGGCGCAGCCGCAGTGGCTGATGGAGATTGACGTCACGGCGGTGATCCCCGACGACTGGCAGGGGGAGGCGGCAGAATGACCCTCTCCCTTACCGCCCGCTGCCCGGAAACGGGTCAGTTGGGCATCGCCATTAGTTCATCGAGCATGGCCGTCGGGTCGCGCTGTCCATGGCTGCTGCCCGGCGTGGGGGCGGTTTCCAGCCAGAATATTACCCTGCCGTCGCTGGGGCCGCAGATCCTCAGCGCGATCGAGGCGGGGGCCAGCGTTGAGCAGGCCATGAAACAGGCTCTGGCGGAGGATCGCTTCCGCGAATATCGCCAGGTCGCGGCGATTGACGCCAACGGCGACACAGCGGTGTTCAGCGGGGAGTTCACCCTCGGGATCGGCGGCGCCCTGGCGGGGGATAACTGCGTGGCGGCGGGCAATATGCTGGCCAGTCAGGGCGTGATCGCCGCGATGGTGGGCGCCTTTGAGGCCGCCACCGGTGAGCTGGCCAGCCGGCTGCTGGCCGGGCTGCGCGCCGGGATCGTCGCCGGGGGCGAGGCCGGCCCGGTCCACTCGGCGGCGGTGAAGGTGGTGGATGATTACCCGTGGCCGGTGGTCGACCTGCGCATTGACTGGGCGGAGGCGGATCCGCTGGCGGCCCTTGAGCAGCTGTGGCTGGCGTGGGAGCCGCAAATGGAGGCCTATATTACCCGGGCGCTCGACCCGCGCGAGGCGCCGGCCTATGGCGTGCCTGGCGATGAATAACACGCCGGGAGCGATCCTTGCCGCGCTGCTGGCCTTTGATACCACCAGCCGCCATTCGAACCTGGCGATGATCGACTGGATCGCCGATTTTCTCGCCGCCCGCGGCGTGGCGTCCCGCCGCTTTTATGACCCGTCGGGCGGTAAGGCCAATCTCTACGCCCGGCTGGGGCCGTCCGGCGGCGGCGGGGTGATGCTCTCGGGCCACACCGACGTGGTCCCGGTGGACGGGCAGGCCTGGAGCGTGCCGCCGTTTAGCCTGACCGAGCGCGATGGCCGCTACTACGGCCGCGGCAGCGCCGATATGAAGGGCTTTCTCGCCTGCGTGCTGGCGGCAGTGGATGACTTTCTGGCGGCGCCGCTGCGGATGCCATTGCATCTGGCCTTCTCCTATGATGAAGAGGTCGGCTGTCTCGGCGTGCGTAGCCTGGCGGCGTTTCTGCAGGCCTCGCCGGAGAAACCGGCGCTGTGCCTCATCGGCGAGCCGACGGAGATGCAGCCGGTGTTCGGTCATAAAGGCAAACTGGCCATGCGCTGCTGCATCGAGGGCCAGGCCTGCCATTCGGCCTATGCCCCACAGGGCGTGAACGCCATCCGCTACGCGGCCAGGCTGATTAACCGCCTGGATCGGCTGGGCGCGGGTCTGGCCCGGCAGCAGGACAGCCGCTTCTCGCCGCCCTTCAGCACCCTGCAGGTGGGCACCATTCAGGGCGGCGCCGCGCTGAACATCGTCCCGCAGTCCTGCCGCTTTGATTTTGAGATCCGCTACCTGCCGGGGATGCGTCCCGAAGCGGTCACCGAGGCGCTGGCGGCCTACGCCCGCCGCCGGCTGCTGCCGGAGATGCGCCGGGTCGGCGGTGAGAGCGACATCCAGTTTCAGCTATTGAGCCACTACCCGCCGCTGCTCAGCGATCCGCAGTCCGACTTCGCCCGCTGGCTGGCGCAGTGGTGCGGCAGCGATCGGTTTTCCACCGTGGCGTTCGGCACCGAAGGGGGGCTGTTCGATGAGATGGGCGTCGCGACCCTGGTCTGCGGGCCGGGCAGCATGGCCCAGGGCCACAAGGCCGATGAGTACGTCAGCATCGACCAGACCGAACGCTGTATGACGATGCTGGGCCAGCTGTGCGCCTGGATGCGCGCCGAGCCCGCAGAACCGCTTACCTGATCCACCCACACAGGAACCCAAGCGATGCACAATCAACACTCTCCCCATATCGATCAAGCGACTGTCGACCGCTGGCAGGCGGATGGCGTGGTATTACTGAAGGGCGTTTTTACCCCCTGGGTTGAGCGCCTCGCCGAGGGGGTCACGGCGCTGATGGCCAGCCCCAGCGAATATGGTCATGCGCGCACGGTGATCCCCAAAGATGGCTCGCCGCCTTTCTTTCAGGATTACTGTAACTGGTCGCGGATCCCGGCGTTTAGCGAGTTTGTCTTCCAGTCGGCGGCCGCGGAGATCGCCGCGGCGCTGATGCAGTCGCAGACGGCGAAATTTTTCCATGAGCATACGCTGGTCAAACCCGCCGGAGGCAGCACGGTCACCCCCTGGCATCATGATCAGCCGTACTATTGCGTCTCCGGCCGGCAGAACGTCAGCTTCTGGATCCCGCTGGACCCGGTAGCGGAGGCCACCTCGCTGCGCTGCATTCGCGGGTCGCATCGCTGGGAGGCGGAGTACAGTCCCACTCGCTTCAATGGCACAAAGCTCTACGAGCACACCCGGTTCAGCGCGCTGCCGGATATCGACGCCCATGAGGATGAGTACGATATCGTCAGCTGGGCGCTGGAGCCGGGGGACGCGGTGGCCTTCCATTTTCGCACCGTCCATGGCGCCCGCGGCAACCCGGGGGCGCGGGCGCGACGGGTCTTCTCCGCCCGCTGGGTGGGGGATGACGCCGCGTTTGCCGACCGCGGCGGCGTGACCTCGCCGCCGTTCCCCGAACTGACTCTGCGGGACGGCGACCCGCTGGATTCGCCACTGTTCCCCCAGGTCTGGCCACCGGCGTAAGCGGCTGCGGACGGGATCTGCTATGATCCCGCCTTTCGTTGTCTGGAGCCTGTCGATGTTCAATGACGCCATTGTTTATGACCGCTACGGGCCGCCGGCCGCGGTGCTATCGCTGAAACGCACCCCGCTGGCGCCGCTGGCCGGCGGACGGGTGCGGGTCAGGATGCGCTATGCCCCGGTGAATCCCTCAGATCTGATCCCCATTACCGGCGCCTATCGCCACCGTACCCGACTGCCGGCCGTGCCCGGCTACGAAGGCCTTGGCGAGGTGGTCGCCGCGCCGTTCGGCAGCCGACTGACCGCGGGCCAGCGGGTGCTGCCCCTGCGCGGGGGCGGCACCTGGCAGCGGTTTATCGATCTGGATGAGACCTGGCTGGTGCCGGTTCCCGCGGCGGTGGACGATCTGCTGGCCGCCCGCGGGTATATCAATCCGCTGACCGCGATGCTGATGCTCAGACGCTGGCCGGTTGCCGGGAAACAGATCGTGCTGACCGCCGCCGCCTCCTCTTGCGCCAGCCTGCTGGGGCAGTGGGCGCTGGCCATGGGCGCCCGTTCGGTAAGCGGGATTATTCGCTCGCCGCAGCATCGGGCGCGTCTGGAGCAGGCCGGGATCTATCCGATCCTCGAGGCCGACCGGGCGCTGGTGGAGAAGGTCAGCCAGCACAGCGATCTGGTGTTTGACGCGGTGGGCGGGGAGCTGGGGAACACGCTGTTGTCGGTGCTGCCCGCATCGTCGATCCTGATCTCCTATGGCTTATTATCCGGACGGCCGCTGATCCAGACGCGCGCCAGCGCGGCGGTGCGCAAGTTTCATCTGCGGGAGGCGCTGCCTGGCCTTAGCGTGGCGGCATGGCGGGCGGCGTTCGACGAGATCTGGCAGCGGCTGCCGACGACCACGCAACCGCCGGCCCGGCGGGTGGCGTTGAACGACTGGCGGGAGGCGATTGCCGCCGCCGGCCAGCCGGGAAGAGGCGGTAAAATCCTGCTCGATTTCACCGTGGGTTAAGATTACTGTTTCTTCTCGCCGAGGGTCGGCGTTTCGTCAAAGAAGTTCCATGGCTTCAGCAGGGCGTGCGCCCATTCGGTTGGCATGATCGGCCACTCTTCAGCGCGCGCCACGTGGGTGGTGCCGGTGGTGATCCACACCACGTCATCCTGGTGCGTCAGCGACTCATCGTCCTTCGCATACTGGCCTAACCCGGTATCGTGAGCGGAGCGGTTGGGGTATTTGCCTTCCGGATAGCGTTCGCTCGGGTGGTAGCGCGTCACCCACAGCTGTTTATCCATAAAGCTCAGACGATGGTAGATCCACTCGTCCGGGGCGAATTTGGCGCCGGTCGCCGCCGGATGGGTGCCGCCGGCGTAAGGGATGATCTGGTAAGAGACCGGGTTGCCCATGCGGTTCTCTTTGCTGGTGTTGCTCAGCAGGCGAATCGTGCCCGGGTCGAATTTCTGCGCCGCTTTCTGTTCGCTGTCGATCGTGTACTGATTCACCTGCATGGTGCTGGTGCGCGGGCCGCCGGCGGTGTTGGGCTTCACCTCCGGGTCCATCGCCACCAGGGTGTTGTTTTCGCCGTCCACGTCGAGGTCGAGGCGGAAGTTATAGATATGCTGGTGGGTGGTGCCGACAATATTATGGTCGATCAGCGTTCCGTAGCGGGTATCCTCTTTGGCGCTGGGGTCGTGCATGGTCTTCGCCAGCACGCCTTTCACCGCCTCAATCCCGGTGGCGCCGGCGTCGATACCGATGGTGCCGTTGTCGTGGAATACCCAGTCAAAGATATAGTCGTAGTTGCCGACGGTGCTGATCCAGCGCACCACCAGCTCCCGGCGCTCGGTACTGACGTTGGGCTTGCCCATCTCCAGGTGCTTATATTCCGGCCCGGCGTAGCGCTCGAAGATGGCGACAGCGTGCGGGATGGTGGTCGGCGCGCCGGTGTAGTCGGCGATGGTTTCATCCAGCAGCACCGCATTCGACGGCGCGTCTTTGCCGCGTACAATCGGCGAGGTCAGGGTGCCCATGCCGTAATCGCCGGAGTCCAGATAGGCTTTGAAATACCAGCCGACGTCGGGGTCGCCGTAGGGGACGATCATCCCGCCGAGGGAACCTTCATACATCACCTGGCGTTTTTTGCCGTTATCGTTGTAGGTCACCGTCGAGAGGATGGGCCCGACGCGCGAGTTAAGACGCAGGTGGAAATCCCAGTTCCGCCAGTGAATGGTATCCCCGGTAATGGTGTAGTTTTTGCCTTCCGGTTCAGTAATATCCAGCGGTTTCACCGCCGGGGCGTTGCGGTCCCGGCCATCATACGGCCGCGGTTCCATCGGCACCGGGATCACCGGGCCTTCCTCGATTTTGATGATTTTCTTCGCTTCCAGGTCGACCACTGCCACCAGGTTTTCAATCGGGTGCGCCCAGTAGTTGCCGTCGCCGGTATCGAGATAGCTGACCACCTTCAGCAGGCGCGCATCCTGCTGCAGGCCATCTTTGCCATCGAAGTAGCCGACGGTGAGCGGGGTGGTGACCACTTTTCCAGGATCGGTAATCCCGTGCTTTTTCAGCACCGCCGCGAATTCACTGCTGGCGTTGATGATGTTCTGCACGCTGGCGAAATCATCGAGCAGCACCATGCCGTGGGCGCCTTTGATCGGCGTCCATGAGAGGATTTTTTTGTGTTGCAGATCGACCACGGCCTCCATCACCTGTTTGCCATCCAGCATCACCACATCGGCAGTGCGCGGCGCATCCACCGGCGTACCCTGCAGGGCGAAGGCCCATACCGCCGCTTTATCCGGCTCATGCAGGGAAATTTCGCTAAACCGGGTATTAGGCTGGAATTCCGGCGCCGCTTTGACAATGGTCACCGCGTCGCTGATTTCCGCCGCCGAGAGCGAGTTTAGCGGGTGAGGGCGCTTTTCCACCTGGAAGGTCTGGTCGAGACCGGACTGGAACACGTCGTTGATAAAGGTATCGGAGACCCAGGCTTTACCGTCCTTCATCACCACCGGCACCGGCAGATCAAGGGTTTTGCCGTTGACGATCGCGGTTTTAGCGCCGGGCTTCACTTTGACGTAAGCGCCGTCTTTTATCAGGGTAAACATTTGCGCATAGTCGTCCCACTGCACGTCAGCGCCAAACGCCTCCAGCGTTTTATCCAGTGGCACCATGTGCGCCTCGCTGCCGTGAGCGAAAACCGGGGATTGCCAGGCGCAAACCACAGCCACGGCCAGCGCCAGCGCGGTTTTACGAGGGGAAAATTTCAAGCCGTTTGCCATGATGACCTCATCTTATTGTTGTGTTGTCTTATGCCGCTGCGAATGTCGGCTTTGTCACCCTTAAGCTACCAGCCCGCGGCGCCGGGGCGTTTGTTTGCTCCTGCCAGGTTATTTGTCAGGTTTGCCAGACGGACGTAAAAAATGCCTCCGCAGAGGCATGGAGCACGTGCGCCGATTTTGTGCCGGTTGGCGGCTGCGCCTTACCCGGCCTACCTGTCCGGGTCTGACTGCCAGTAGGCCCG